>NZ_CEYLVT010000369.1:1941-4643 GCF_982860115.1 Moorena sp. | reverse complement strand
AAACCTCATATCAAACCTCATAAACCTCATATCAAACCTCATAAACCTCATATCAAACCTCATATCAAACCTCATAAACCTCATATCAAACCTCATAAAACTCATATAAAACCTCATAAACAGGGTAAACACCAGTCATTTTGTATTTATTAATACTGAAATAAATACAAAAATAGTATCAAAAATATATAATCACCCGGAAGAATATCGATAAGACCAAAACATTGCTCAATTATTGGCCGTTTTATCCTTGGTCGATTTGAGAGTGCGTTCGCGTAGCGTGACCAAAGGTCAATCGCTCTTGTAGTGGACCGACACATTTAAAATGGTGCAATAAGCGTAGGTTGGGTTGAAGAATGAAACCCAACACCAGTAACCCTTTGTTGGGTTTCCCTTTAGCTCAACCCAACAAACATTTTTAGCTGTGCCACGCCAGTAGGGTGCTTCGCGGTGAAATGTAACGCACCATCAATATCCAAATTGAAACCAAACCTTTCTAAAGCAATACCATGGTGCGTTACGGCTTCAACGCTTTGTTATATCAACTAATATTCTCAACCAAAACGCCTAACGCACCCTACAAAATTCCCAAATAATATTCATACTATCTCCAAAATTAAACCTATTAAATTAAATTTGCGAACGAGCAAAATTTTAAGCATTATGCTGATAGCTGATAGCTGATAGCTGACCGCTGACCGCTGATAGGGCGATTGGCCGTAGGCCACGCTACGCGATCGCCTCTTGTAGGGTGGGCAAATAGACATGATTCCTAATTAAATTGCCAAACTATTATAATTTGCACACCCTACCCGCTCCGAATGCGATTGGCCAAAGGCCTCAGCTTCCGCGCTTATGCGATCGCCCTATAGTTTAGAATAAGGGAAAAACCACCATTATCAATTGGAGAAACCCCTTGGCAGCCCTTACCGACATTGGCAAACTGATCAGTACTGATGCCAATAGTAATCGTCCAGTCATTGCAGGAACTCGAACCTCTGTGCGCCGAATTGCTGGCCTATATAATCAAGGTAACAACGCTGAAGAAATAGCGAGACGATTAAATCACCTAACAATCACTCAAATTTATGCCGCATTAACTTATTATCATGCTAACCGTCAGGAAATAGACGAAGATATCGCAGCCGAACAAACCGCCTATGAAGAACTAGCCAAACAACATTATCAGGCCACCAAACCCTAAACATGACACAGATTCGCCTTTATTTAGATGAAGATACCATGGATAGCGATCTGATCATGGCTTTGCGTCTTCGCAACGTGAATGTTGTCTCGACAGGGGAAGCTCAAATGTTGTCCCGTAGCGATGAAGAACAATTACAATGGGCCTATGACCATCAGCGTGTGATTTATAGCTTTAATGCCCGAGACTTTTATAGAATTCATACTAATTTTATCTGGAAAAGACAAGAGCATTCAGGGATTATTTTAGGGTTTCAAAACTATTCCATTGGTGAGCAAATGCGGCGGATTTTAAGGATAATTACCACTAAATCAGCAGAAGAAATGAAAAATAAAGTAGAATTTTTAAGTGCTTGGGGAGAATAATAGCGTAAGCTTTACCCCAGACACCAACGCCTGACGGGGTAACAAACAGCCTTAAAAGCTTTACGGGGTGTGGGGTGTGGGGTGATGGGTGTAGGGGAAGATCAGGAGCTGGCTGCGTTGCGACGGGACGGTTAAATCAGGTTTCGGACCGATTGTTATCGCACCGGCTCACTCCAAATTCCCTGTCAGCCATGCAAAGCGCGAGTGGGGGAAACCCCCGCGTGAAGGCTTAGGTGCGCTTTCCGTAGGCGAATTAAATTCGCCACGGGTCGCACCTCTGCATCGCTTCTATTTTCCCCACCCCCCACACCCCACACCCCATACCCTGTATAGTTTTTACCCTTGTTGTCACCCCCTCAGCACCAACGCTCTTCTAGGGTGCGAAGCCTGAAATGTAACGCACCATCAATATCCAAATTGAACCCAAACCTTTCTCAACCAATCCCACGGTGCGTTACGGCTTCAACGCTTTTTTCTCTCATATAATCGTCTCAACAAAACCGCCTAACGCACCCTACAAAATCCCAAAAATTTATTCATACTATATCCAAATTTAAACCCATTAAACTTTTTACCTTCGAGCAAAACAAAATTTTAATATTAGGCTGATAGCTGATAGCTGAACGCTGAACGCTGATAGCTGATAGCTGATAGCTGAACGCTGATAGCTCACCTTTCTTTCAATTCCCCCTCAACAAAAAAAAATCTAAAAACCCTTGACAACTTAATTTATAATCATTATGATTATATTTAAATAGCTAAAAACAATTATTCGATTATGCCTCAAAACTCTCAGCCAAATTCAAACGATAATTCAAACGGATTCGTTGTTCCGTACATTTTAAAAGGGTCTCGCGAGCAAATAACCCATACCGTATATATCCTTAATGGCTTGGGCTACGCTCAACTTACTGACTGGGGTCCTCTTCAACCGACGGGAAATCCAGGAGAATTTATTACAATTATGATGAGATATTGGATTTGGCGTTAACACCTTAAATTTCAGGGGGGGTTTCCCCCCTGGACAAAGCATCCGATCAGAATCGGATAGGTGAGAAAATTGAGTGCATAAGCGAAAATTCCTAGCCGTGGAAAGTATTTCTGCGGCTATTTTTTTGGGGTTATTAAGTTGA
>NZ_CEYLVT010000369.1:0-1841 GCF_982860115.1 Moorena sp. | reverse complement strand
AGGTTAGTTGGTTGAAGGTTAGTTGGTTGAAGGTTAGTTGGTTGAAGGTTAGTTGGTTGAAGGTTAGTTGATTGAAGGTTGTTAAGTTGGAGGTTATGAGGTTGAAGGTTGTTAAGTTGAAGGTTATGAGGTTGAAGGTTGTTAAGTTGAAGGTTATGAGGTTGAAGGTTGTTAGATTGTTCGCGAAGCGTGGCCTTTTGGCCAAGGTTATGAGGTTGTTCGCGAAGCGTGGCCTTTTGGCCAAGGTTAGTGCGTTCGCGTAGCGTGGCCGTAGGCCAATCGCTTTTGTAGGGTGGGCTGCATGTCGATGATAACTGCTCAAATTGTGATACTATTATTTGCCAACCCTACACCACTACTAGTCAGCAATAAGCGTGGTTTTATACACAGATAGTTCGGTTGAGCAAAAAAAGTTAAATCAAATTAAAATTACTATAAAGTCGGAAATGGACGTACAACTTCACAGGGATTTGAACAACATCCAAGCGTTTAAGAGTAAAAACCATGACCCCAAATAATCCACAGCAAGATGAACGTCCTCCTATTTGGATCGGGCATGTTAGCATGAATGTTTCAGACTTCAAAAAATCTCTCGACTTCTTCGAGTTTGTGGGGATGCGAAAAGTTGCTGAATTTCCAGACTTAGCAGTACTGGAATTGAGAGGTGGAACCCATCTCGTGCTTAGAAATAAACCTGAAGCAGCACCAGGACAAGCAAGTTTTGATCTGATGGTGGATGATTTAAAAGCTCAACAGGTCGCCCTGCAAGAGGCTGGCTATGCACCGAGCGAAATTCGCTAAGGCCGAATACACAGTGTGTTTGATGTCTCTGAACCTTCAGGAAACATAATTAGCTTTTACTAGAAAGCCAAACACTGAAAGCCCCGCGTCTTTAGACTGGGGATGAAAGTGACTAGCGACTTTAGTCGCCGTGAAAGAGATTTGATTGTGACTTGACAGATTACGCCAACCGTGTTAGCGTAATGATATATCGTTCGCGTAGCGCGACCGTTCGCGTAGCGTGACCGAAGGTCAAGGTCGAGGAGGTCGAGATTCGGTGATCATAATTGAGCTTAAAGCTTACGGCAAACCACATCAATATCAAAGTATTGATGAAGGGATTCGGACGGTTAAATTTATTCGCAACAGTTGCATTCGCTTGTGGATGGACAATAAGGGAACAGGGAAATATGACCTTAGCAAGTACAGCAAAATACTGGCTAAACAGTTCCCGTTTGCTAATGAGTTGAACTCTACCGCCCGGCAAGCTGCGGCTGAGAGAGCCTGGTCATCGATTTCTCGCTTCTTTGAAAACTGCAAGAAGAAGGTACCAGGAAAGAAAGGCTTTCCCCGCTTTCAAAAACACTGTAGATCGGTTGAGTACAAACAGTCAGGATGGAAGTTATCCCCTGACAAGAAATCAATCACTTTCAGTGACAAGAAAGGAATCGGAAAACTAAAACTCAAGGGTACCTGGGACTTGTGGCGCTTCGACAATAAGCAAATCAAACGGGTTCGTATAGTCAAAAGGGCTGACGGGTATTATGTTCAGTTTTGCATCTCTGTCGATGTAAATGAACAGTTAGAACCCGCTGACGCTACCGTAGGATTGGATGTAGGACTAAAAGAATTCTACACCGACTCTAGGGGAAATACGGAACCATCACCTCGCTTCTATAGAAAAGGCGAAAAGCGTCTAAAGTTTTATCAACGTCGAGTTTTTCGCAAAAAGAAAGGCTCATCCAATCGCAAGAAAGCAATTAATAGGCTAGGTAGACAACACCTTAAAATAAGTAGGCAGCGTGAAGAACATGCCAAGAGACTGGCACGTTGCGTAATCC
>NZ_CEYLVT010000368.1:0-4651 GCF_982860115.1 Moorena sp. | reverse complement strand
GCCTATTGCCTATTGCCTATTGCCTATTGCCTATTGCCTATTGCCTATTGCCTCTCTTCCTCCCCGAAACTGCTATAATTATAAATTATGACTGCTCTTATTCTAAACTTAGCTACCACCATTGAACTAACTGATGAAAAGTTCTTCCAACTCTGTCAGGACAATAGAGATTTACGTCTTGAGAGTACCAGCAAGGGAGAACTAATTATCATGGCACCAACGGGATGGAAAAGCGGAAACCGGAATAGCCGACTAACGCAACGTTTGGGTAATTGGGCTGATGCTGATGGAACCGGATTAGCGTTTGATTCTTCAACGGGCTTTAGGCTTTCTAATGGTGCCAATCGTTCTCCTGATGCCTCCTGGGTAAGGCGAGAAAGATTAGAAGCGTTGAATCCAGATCCTGCTAAATTATTACCAATGGCTCCTGATTTTGTAGCGGAACTCCGCTCTGCTAATGACAACCTCAAGACGTTGCAGGAAAAGATGCAAGAGTACATTGACTGTGGTGTAAGTCTAGGTTGGTTAATTGACCCTCAAAATCAACAGGTAACAATTTATCGCCCTGGGCAGGATAGGGAGGTTTTGGAATCCCCGAGCAGCTTGTCAGGAGAGGATGTATTGCCTGGATTTGTATTAGATTTGTCACAAATTTTGAGCTAATGTTGTTTGTTAATATCTATAGCAAAGGGAACAAAATTATCACAATTACTACACGGATTGCTATAGCAGTTATCAATTACTAATTTTCCATAAATGTCTATAGATAGAATTAACAATGCCAATGCCTTAATTATCGGTTCCAGTGGAGGTATTGGTCTGGCGTTTGTCAAACAATTACTGCAAGATGAAAGGTTTACCAAGATTTATGGCACTTATCGTCACCATGATTCTAGTTCGGAATTAATTGCCCTTGCAAACAACTATCCTAATCGATTAGTTTGTCTATCGATGGATATTACCGATGAGTTGCAAGTATCTGAAGCTGTCAAACAAATTAGTGTAGAGATAGACAAACTTCACTTAGTGATTAATTGTGTTGGATTGCTTCATGACGGCAGCTTACAACCAGAAAAAAGCTTGAAACAGATTAATTCAGAACACTTGATGCGTTACTTCCAGGTTAACAGTATTGGAGGAGTGCTGCTGGCTAAACATCTTTTACCATTATTCCGTCATAGCGATCGCAGTATTTTTGCTAGCATTTCTGCCAAAATTGGCAGTATTGGTGATAACCAACTGGGAGGATGGTATGGCTATCGAGCATCGAAAGCAGCCTTAAATATGTTTATGCGAACGGTGGCAATTGAATATAGTAGAAAAAGTCCTCAAACTATCGTTGTTACGTTACATCCTGGTACAACCAATACCCGCCTTTCTAAACCCTTTCAAAAAAATGTACCTGCTGATAAGTTATTCCCAGTAGAGCGTACTGTTACTCAACTATTGGGGGTAATCGAAAAGCTGGATACAGGGGATAGTGGACAGTTTTTCTCCTGGGATGGAAGCAAGTTACCTTGGTAAACTAGTCTAAGCATTCAGCTTATGCGCTACGCGCACGCTGCGCGAACAGCTATCAGTTATCAGTTATCAGCTATCAGCTAATGCGCTATACTCGCACGCTACGCGAACAGCTTTTTAATAAAACAGCTAAGGACTAGTTTAATAGTCACGAAAGTCTTTTCAAGAAAAGAGTTAAGGATTAGTTTAATAGTCACGAAAGAGGTTGATTGTCAGCTGACCACTGACCGCTGTTCGCGTAGCGTGAGCTTTTAGCTCACCGCTGAATGCTGAATGCTTATATAAAGCATTTATTCAGTCTTTAGGACTGACTAGTTTGAGTCGTCTTTAGCAACGTTATCCCTAGGAAAACCGGATATCAATCCGCTTTCAATCATCAAACCAATCCCGGCATTAATCACCACTAAGCTTAAGGTTCCTAACCAAAACCAAGGCTCTCCTTCAATTCGTTTAGAAACGGCTTCTCCAAATAAGCATAAACCTAAGGGAAAAAGCAGAACTCCAACTTGAGATTTGATATACCAAATTAGTTTCTTGTTCATGATAGTGGGATAGTATTTACCAATACAATATAGTAGCTTAATGGTGATAAATTTAAAAGTGGCGCGTTTACCAACTATTTACCAACTGTTGTTAATAAAACGCTAAATTGTAACGGGCAAGATGCCCATTCCACATTGTGCTACACGGCCAAGATGCCCATTCTACATTGTGCTACACGGGCAAGATGCCCATTCCACATTGTGCTACGGTAACGCATCTGATAATACCAGATAAATGTTAGACTAACCTGATAACTAAACACCATTATTAAAACCCGTGGCAAATTCCCCAGGATCTCCAGAGTCTCAATCCGAAACCCCTAAATTGGCTCGCACTCCCCTATTTGATCAGGTGGTAGCACAAAATGCCCGCTTGACAGCTTTTGCGGGTTGGGAAATGCCAGTACAATTTAGCGGATTGAAAAAAGAACATGCTGCAGTACGAACTGCTGTCGGAATTTTCGACATCTCCCATATGGGTAAGTTTGCTTTTCATGGTAAGCAACTACGGGAGCAATTGCAGTCTCTAGTACCTTCGGATTTAACCCGCTTGCAACCGGGTCAAGCTCAATACACGGTGTTGTTAAATGGGAATGGTGGAATCATTGATGATATTATCTTCTACTACCAAGGTGAGGAGGAGTCTGGGGAGCAGCGGGGGATGATGATTGTTAATGGAGCAACCTGCACCAAAGACAAAGACTGGTTGTTAGCTCACCTGGATACTGATTTAGTTACCTTACAAGACCTCTCAACATCAAAAGTGTTGATCGCAGTACAGGGGCCATTGGCAGTATCACATCTTCAGCCATTGGTCAAAGAACCCTTAGCACCAGTCAAAGCGTTTGGACATCTAGAGGCAACGGTGTTGGGGAAACCGGCATTTATGGCTAGAACCGGTTACACGGGGGAAGATGGATTTGAGCTGATGCTAGACCCAGATGTGGGAATAGAGTTGTGGCTGAAACTTTTAGAGTCTGGTGTCACTCCCTGTGGTTTAGGTGCCAGAGATACCCTGCGGCTAGAAGCGGCTATGGCACTCTACGGACAAGATATTGATGATACCACTACACCCTTAGAAGCTGGGTTAGGTTGGCTAGTGCATCTTGATAGCAAAGGAGACTTCATCGGACGCTCGGTGCTAGAGCAACAAAAAGCAACGGGGATCGAGCGCAAGCTAGTTGGGATCCAGATGCAAGGAAGGCAGATTGCTCGCCATGGTTACCCAGTGCTAGCTGATGGTGAGGTGGTAGGAGTTGTCACTAGTGGTACATTAGCACCAACCTTAGGAAATGCGATCGCACTAGCCTATGTTCCCAAAAAGTTGGGCAAAGTTGGACAGCAGCTGGAAGTAGAAATCCGGGGTAAATCCTATCCTGCCCTTGTGGTCAAGAAGCCTTTTTATCGTTCTGAAAATCGTCCATCGGCGAAGTAAAGGCATCCATCCCTGACAGATAACATTCAACATTCAACATTCAACATTCAACTCTCAACTTTCAACTCTCAACTTTCAACTTTCAACTTTCAACTTTCGATGGCCTAATGCCTCATATATTTCTGGACAACTTCCCAACCAGTCAGGGAAACCCAGGTAAATCCCACTAGCAAAGCAATGTTGGTAGCAACGTGAACAGCCCTTGCTAAGGGTTGTTGAGCACTAATTTGGGTAGCACTAAAGCCTGAGAGCAACACTAGTGCTACTACAGACCATCCAGCAATTAAGTGGGCTGAATGACCTAGATGACCGTAATGGCCGATGGTCCCTACTAAACCAATCCCCAGCAGAACCAAGACTAGAGCGACCATGATCCAGCCAATGATGTAGTGCAGAGGGCGTAACCAAGTCGGTCGTGGACGTCCGGAGTTACGTTGATAAAACGCAATGCTGCCGGTGATTGCCAGCAGTACATAGGCAAAGAGGGACAAACCCATTGACCAAGCAGCTATTTTCCAGAGCCAGAGAAAAGAAGGCAGATTCACAGGGTGATAGGGTGATGGAGTGATGGGGTGACGGGGTGATGGAACAGAATTTCAAGATCTGTTCAAGATCTGTTCTTGTTCACGTTTCAATTACTCTTGCTATGGTTACAGACCAAGTGACAAGTTACAAGTCTAGCACTATAGCCTATTTAGCTTGAACTCTCAACCTAACCGACAAGGGACGCCTGGGCAATAACAACCAAACAACCAAACAACCTTGGCCTTTGGCCACGCTTCGCGAACAACCTTCAACCAGACAACCTTCAACCAAACAACCAAACAACCAAACAACCTTCAACCAAACAACCTTCAACCAAAGAACCTTCAACCAAACAACCTTCAACCAAACAACCTTCAACCAAACAACCTTCAACCAGAAAACCTTGGCCTTTTGGCCTTTCGGCCACGCTACGCGAACGGCCACGCGATCGCGTTCAACCAGACAACCAATGAAAAATGGGTTACTTCTGTTGTAAGCAACCCCAAAGTATAGATTATAGTAAGTGACAGCTCCTACACTGACTCTGCTCTTACAGAGCCGGTCCGCGAAGGAGTTCAGTGTAGGCTTCCCAGCCAATCCGGGCATCCCTTAGGAGGCGCTGGGCTTT
>NZ_CEYLVT010000367.1:0-4667 GCF_982860115.1 Moorena sp. | reverse complement strand
TTCCCTGTTCCCTGTTCCCTGTTCCCTGTTCCCTGTTCCCTGTTCCCTGTTCCCTCGAACATGATATAAGTCAAATAAATAATCGGGTGAACCCAAAAGCTCACCCGATTATTCAGCTAAACTAAACTAAAACTAATCTACTTAAGAGTTCCCGCTGGAATGCCCAAAATATCTTCAATCTTGGGCATTTCTTCGATGGGAATCACTCGTCCTTCGTCTTCAAATCCAGCGATTTGATCAAAGTTCAAATACTGATACAAATCATTAGCAAAGGGATTAATTTTCTCGGCTACAATTGACTGATACTCTTCAGCGCTGGGAATTCGACCTAACAAAGCACAAGCTGCTGCTAATTCAGCGGAACCCAAGTAGACTTGGGCACCTTTACCCATACGATTATTAAAATTACGAGTAGAGGTGGAGAATACGGTGGCTTTATCAGCAACCCGAGCTTGATTACCCATGCACAGGGAACATCCAGGCATTTCAGTCCGGGCACCAGCTATGCCAAAGATACCGTAAACCCCTTCTTCTTTGAGTTGTTTCTCATCCATCCGGGTAGGGGGACAAATCCACAACCGAGTGCTAACAGGGGGTTCCCCTTGTAGGACTTTGGCTGCGGCACGGTAGTGTCCAATATTGGTCATGCAAGACCCAATGAATACTTCATCAACGCGATCGCTTGCGACTTCAGACAACAATTTCACATTATCTGGGTCATTGGGAGCCGCTACAATCGGCTCAGTGATTTCATTCAAGTCAATCTCGATAATTTCAGCATACTGTGCATCGGGATCGGCTTCCATCAGTACAGGATTTGCCAACCATTCTTCCATCTTGGCCACCCGACGCATGATCGTACGGGCATCTTGATAGCCTCGTGCAACCATATTTTTCAGTAGCGCGATATTGGAACGCAAATACTCAGATACTGTTTCAACTCCCAGCTTAATGGTACAGCCAGCACAAGACCGTTCCGCAGTAGCGTCAGTAAGTTCAAAGGCTTGCTCAACTTTCAAATCGGGCAATCCTTCTATTTCCATAATCCGTCCCGAGAAGACATTTTTCTTATTCTTCTTCTCTACTGTCAGCAACCCTTGTTGAATAGCCACATAGGGAATAGCATTGACAATATCCCGCAATGTTACCCCTGGCTGCAATTCACCTTTGAACCGCACTAACACAGATTCCGGCATATCTAAGGGCATGACTCCCAAAGCAGCACCAAAGGCGACTAATCCAGAACCGGCAGGGAAGGAAATGCCTAGGGGGAAACGGGTGTGAGAGTCTCCACCAGTGCCTACGGTATCAGGTAATAACATCCGGTTCAACCAAGAGTGGATAATGCCATCCCCAGGACGCAAGGCTACACCAGAACGAGAGGCAAAGAAGTCGGGCAATTTTTTATGGACTTTGACATCAACGGGCTTGGGATAAGCAGCAGTATGGCAGAAGCTTTGCATGACTAGGTCCGCACTGAAACCAAGACAAGCCAGTTCTTTTAATTCATCCCGAGTCATGGGTCCTGTGGTATCCTGGGAACCAACTGTGGTCATGATCGGTTCGCAAGAGGTACCTGGACGAACACCCGGTAATCCACAGGCTTTACCGACCATCTTCTGGGCTAAGGTGAAGCCTTTGCCGGTATCTTCTGGGATGGTTGGACGGGTAAACAGGGGACTCGGTTCTAATCCCAAGGCTTCCCGGGTTTTATCCGTAAGCGATCGCCCAATCAGTAACGGAATCCGTCCACCAGCACGGACTTCATCAAGGATGGTATCGGGTTTGAGGGTAAAGGTGGAAATGACTTCCCCAGCTTGGTTAGTGATTTCACCCTTGTAGGGATGGATGGTAATCACATCCCCAGTTTCCATTGTTGAAACATCGCACTCAATGGGCAATGCACCAGAATCTTCAGCAGTGTTGAAGAAGATCGGGGCAATTTTGCTCCCTAAAATATATCCCCCAGCCCGTTTATTGGGAACATAGGGGATATCTTCACCAATATGCCAAAGTAAGGAATTAATTGCTGATTTCCGGGATGAACCAGTACCAACAACATCCCCAACATAAGCCACAGGATACCCGTTTTGTTTTAATTTAGCAATAGTATCTAAAGCCGACGGTATCCGAGATTCCAACATGGCCAAGGCATGTAAGGGAATATCTGGGCGAGTGGTGGCGTGAGTGGCGGGGGATAAGTCATCGGTATTGGTTTCTCCGGGTACCTTAAATACAGTCACAGTAACTGCTTCGGGGAGTTTGGGACGCTGGATGAACCATGCAGCATTGGCCCAAGCATCGATGACTTGCTTGGCGTAGGGATTGACATCGGAAATTTCTATAACATCATTGAAGCCATCAAAGACAAGTAATGTCTTACTTAGGGCAGTAGCCGCTTCTGCTGCTAAGGTGGTGTGATCCGACTGGAGTAACTCAACCAGGGATTGGACATTGTAGCCTCCGACCATTGTACCCAACAGGTCTATAGCACCCTGGGGGGAAATTAGGGGACTAGTGAGTTCTGCTTTTGCGATCGCAGTTAAAAACCCAGCTTTAACATAAGCTGCTTCATCCACTCCAGGGGGAATGCGATCGCGTAACATAGCCATTAATGCTTCTTCTTCCCCAGCTGGTGGATTTTGCAGCAGTTCACAAAGTTGGGATGTTTGCTCAGCACTTAGGGGTAGGGGAGGAATGCCTTGAGCTCCCCGTTCAGCTACGTGTTCACGATAAGAGTTCAGCATGATAGATTTACCTGTGCGCTAATTCATGTAAGACAATTTTTACAAAATATTGCCCTACCAGAATATGCAGGGTAACCGCAAGTATCAATAAGGCGGCATTATTCTCAACAATATTGAGATAAAAATGCAATAGTGCTGAGCAATCTTGGCTTAATATGCTCATAATCCTTGATATATATTAGATTTTGGCTAAATTCTGCTTGTGCTTACCCTGCCAGAATATCGAAATTCATCAAAGCATAAAAAAAGCGATCGCTGTAGATCGCCGTGTCTAATGTTAGAGAGTTGTGAATATGTGACAAAGTATCAATAAGGTTTGGTCAATCTATATCGCAATGGCTAGGGTTAGCGAGAATCCAAAACTAGCTCGCCACCAGACTTGTGAGAGTATCTTTGTTAGCTAACTAGATTGGCTGCATCTGCTTCGACTCCTCTTCTAGAAGCCTGACCAAATTCTGATCACCGTTAGCTTTAGCTACCTCTAGACGATGTTCCAAAGTGTGGCGCATCGTAGCCAGATGAACTTTTCTGCTCTCATTCAATACTTTTTGCAGCCGGTGGCGAGCAATCGATGTCTTTGCAGCCACAGTAGAAATCGATTTAGCCACTGGTTGAGAATCAGTTACTGGTTCACAATTAGTTACAGTTGCATTACCAGTGCAGTAAGAAACACCACGCCATTTCAGATGATTTACCGGTGGCGGTTCAGGCATGTGTCTGGGATAGTGAAATTTCCAATTCTGAGCCCGATAAACACCACCAATTTCCCCCTCTCTCACTTCTAGTAAAGAGGGTTCAGCGTCGTAACTTACACCACGATACCTAAGTTTCATATCTATTACCCCTCCGATTGACTAATAATAATATCAGACTACTTTTTTCAATAGTCTTGAGTGCTTTAAATAATGTTGAGTACTTAAATCTTGAGTACTGAAATGTTTAGTACTAGAATGCTGAGTACCGAAATGCTGAGTACCGAAATGTTTAGTACTGAAATGTTTAGTATTGAGTAATATGTGATCAATGTTTACTCAGCCCTGAGGTCTTGACGCACCCAGCACCCAGCACTTTTTGACTCAAACAAAACTAGTTATACAAAGAGCTACCCTCTTTTATAGCTAACACCACGATAGGTCATGTTAGCCGATGATTTACGCCAAGGATTATGCTTAATCCGGTGAACTTTCCAGCTATGACCCCGGTAAGTTCCACCAATTTCCCCTTCAGATACTTCTAGGGTAGATGGTTCACTTTGATAACTGACACCTCGGTAAGAAAGTTTCATTGCTCGAATACCTCCGATTGGATTGCTTAATTAGATTGCTTAATGGAATTGCTGAATAAGTTGCTTGGCCAGGAATTGTTTAATAAGTTGCTTGGCCAGGTGAGAAAATCTGTCTAAGAGTTAGGCAAGCTTGCCCTAGGTATCACTTTCTTGGATTCTCTACGGCTTATCTACTTCAGGACATCTGAGTTGAGAGCCACTGAGCCGACAGAGACCTCAATGGTTATTCAATTCCAATTTTTAATTCTGTATCTATTTTGACACTTTTTTGGCTAAAAGTCAAATGTTAAGAAAAAAAACAGAATTAGATCCTGTCCAGTGGTTAAGGTTATCGAGTAAGGGGGTTATGACCAAGTTTGCTAGGTCCTCGGAAACCAAAAAAGCCCTCAACTACGCCTCTTGTGCCTAATACTAAGAATTAATACTTAAAACTTAATACTAAGAATTAATACTTAAAACTTAATACTAAGAATTAATACTTAGGCGCTCTGGAGTGGATATCAGGGAGTGGGGAATCCCTGACGGGGTGACAAACAGCCTTAAAAGCTTTACGGGGTGTGGGGTGTGGGGTGATGGGTGTAGGGGAAGATCAGGAGCTGGCGGAGTGGCGACGGGACGGTTAAATCAGGTTTCGG
>NZ_CEYLVT010000366.1:0-4776 GCF_982860115.1 Moorena sp. | reverse complement strand
GCTATCTCAACCGTCCCGAATTAACAGAGCAAAAGTTTATCCCTAATCCCTTTAGCAATAAACCAGGTTCTCGCCTCTACAAAACCGGTGACTTAGGCCGTTATTTACCTGATGGAAATATAGAATTTATCGGACGTATTGATCATCAAGTAGAAATCCGAGGTTTCCGCATCGAACTCGGAGAAATTGAAGCAACACTTGCCCAACATTCCAAGGTGCGAGAAGCTGTAGTCATTGCCCGCGAGGAAATTCCAGGAGACAAACGTCTAGTTGCTTATTTAGTTCCCAATCAGGAAAAAACCACAATCAATGATTTGCGTTCTTTCCTCAAGACTAAGCTACCCGAGTACATGATTCCTGCTGCTTTTGTCCTTCTCGAAGCAATGCCCCTGACTCCTAACGGCAAAGTCAACCGTCGTGGCTTACCTGTGCCCGATGCTTCAAGTTTGGTTCCCGAAAGCAGTTTTATTGCCCCCCGCGACTCGGTGGAATTACAACTAGCCCAAATTTGGTCAGAGATTCTCGGTGTTTCCCCCATCGGAGTCCGAGATAACTTCTTTGACCTCGGTGGTCATTCTCTTTTAGCAGTGCGTCTGATGGCTAACATTGAGAAACAATTTGGCAAAAATCTATCTTTAGCCGCCCTTTTCCAAGGACCTACCGTAGAACAATTAGCCATTCTACTGTGCCAAAAAACTAATACTCAGTCTTGGTCTGGCTTAGTTGCCATTCAACCCCTTGGAAACCACCCACCGTTTTTCTGTATGCCTGGTTCCGGTGGCAATGTGGTCTACTTTCATCAACTCGCCCGTCATCTGGGAAATGACCAACCTTTTTACGCCTTACAACCCCCTAGTTTAGATGGAGTGTCGGAACCCTTTGGTAGTGTTGAAGAGGTAGCCGCTTACTACCTCCAAGCCATCCAATCCCTTCAACCCTCTGGTCCGTACTTCCTCGCAGGTCATTCCTTTGGGGTTCTGGTTGCTTTTGAAATGGCACAACAACTACAACAGTTGGGAGAAACCGTCCCCCTACTCGCCCTATTTGACCTTCCCGCCCCACTTCCTAGTAGCGCTCCAAAACAGCTAGATTGGGATGATGCCCGATGGTTGACTAATATTGCCCATATCCTCGAAATGTTATCTGGGAAAAATCTAGAGATTTCTTATGAATCCCTCAAACCTCTAACTCCATTAGCCCAATTAAACCATCTCAAACAACAGATGGAAACCGTGAATTTATTGCCACCTAATTCAGGAATTGAACGAGTGCGTGGGATTGTTCAAACGATTAAAGCTGACGAATTGGCTGTTATGAGTTATCTCCCACGACGAGGTTATCAAGGTCGGATTACCCTGTTCCGAACTAGGGAAGTTTATCAGGATGAATTGGGAATGCTTGGTGAAATTTCCACGGATCCAACTTGGGGATGGAACCAGTTTTCTAGCCAACCAGTTGCTGTTGAGGCTGTTCCTGGAAACCATACTACCATGCTTGGTGAACCTCACGTTCAGGTATTAGCTGAAAAGCTGAAATTTTGTCTAGCTAGCGTTTGCTGAAAAAGTATACAAAGTCTGAGGGGCGATAATTCAGCTAAAATCATTACTGGATAATATTTTTTACAGGCATCATAAAAAAAAATTAAATTCCATTATAATAACCCAATAATGTTGCTATTTTAAAAATAAAAACGAGGGGATATGGGATTGATTCAATATCAAGAAAATTATAACTTTTTAAGAGAGTGGAACAAAACTGCCGTAGATTACCCTCCGGATATTTGTCTGCATCAGTTGTTTGAAGCGCAAGTAGAACGAACTCCGAATTCTGTAGCTGTTGTGTTTGAGGGGAACCAACTAACTTATGAAGGTTTAAATCAAAAAGCCAATCAACTAGCTCATTACTTGCAGAATCTGGGGATAGGTCCAAACGTATTAGTAGGAATTTGCCTTGAGCGATCGCTAGAGATGGTTATAAGTCTCTTGGGCATTCTCAAGGCTGGGGGAGCTTACATTCCCTTTGATCCAGGCTATCCTCAAGAACGTTTAGCCTATATGTTGTCTGATTCTCAAGTGTCGGTGGTTTTGACGAGTAAGACCTCAGCCCCAGCCTTGCCTGACAATCATGCTCGTCTCATTTACTTGGATAGTGATTGGTCAAAGTTTGATCAAAAATCTCAGAAAAATCCACTCAGCACGGTTAATAGTGAAAATTTAGCTTATACTCTCTACACATCAGGCTCGACTGGAAAACCGAAAGGAGCGATGAACTCTCATCGTGGAATTGTCAATCGCTTGCTCTGGATGCAAGATACTTATCAATTGACCAGCTCAGATCGAGTTCTTCAAAAGACGCCATTTAGTTTTGATGTATCGATTTGGGAGTTTTTCTGGCCATTGTTAGCTGGGGCAAGACTAATAGTGGCTCGACCAGATGGTCATAAAGACACTGCTTATTTGGTTCGCCTCATTACCCAGGAATCGATTACCACATTGCACTTTGTCCCATCAATGCTGCAAATATTTCTGGAAGAGCCTACCCTAGACCAGTGCAACTCGATCAAGCGCGTGATTTGTAGTGGGGAAGTGTTGCCCGTTGCCACCAAGCAGCGATTTTTTGCTCGTCTGGAGGCAGAATTATATAATCTTTACGGTCCTACGGAAGCAGCTATTGATGTTACCTTTTGGAAATGTCAACCAGAGGGCAATAGGACCAGTGTTCCTATCGGTCGCCCCATTGCCAATACTCAGATTTATATCCTCGACTCCGAGCTGCAACCTGTTCCCATCGGTGAATCGGGAGAAATACATATTGGCGGAGTGGGGGTAGGGATGGGTTATCTCAACCGCCCTGAGCTGACGGCACAGAAGTTTATTGATAACCCTTTTAGTGATCAACCAGGGACCCGACTCTATAAGACTGGTGATTTAGGTCGTTACTTACCTGATGGCAACATTGAATATATTGGTCGTCTCGACCATCAAGTTAAGATTAGAGGATTGCGGATTGAACTGGGAGACATTGAAGCCGCACTTGCCCAACACCCTGATCTGCGGCAGGTTGCGGTGATTGTTCGAGAAGACCAAGCAGGGGATAAGCGCTTAGTTGCTTATGTTTGCCCACAAAAAGGTAAAATCCTGACTTCAGTTGAACTGCGCCACTTTCTGAAACAGAAGTTACCAGACTACATGGTGCCTGGCAGTTTTGTGATGCTAGAAGCTTTACCCTTGACACCTAGTGGTAAACTTAATCGCCGTGCTTTACCTGTTCTTGGGGCTTCAAACTTAGTTCAGGAAACCCGTTTTGTTGCCCCCCGGGATGCAATGGAACAGCAACTAGCGCAAATCTGGTCAGAAGTTCTCGGTATATCTCCCATCGGAATCCATGACAACTTTATTGATAATGGTGGTCATTCCCTATTAGCTACCAAAATTATCGGGCTGGTGCGCGCACGCCTCCAAGTAGAATTACCCTTGAATCGCTTATTTGAGTGTCCCACAGTTGCTGAGTTAGCCAAGGAGGTTCTTCAGGAAGAGGCATTAACTATTGTACCACCCCTACAACCCATTTCACGAGAGCAAACCATTCCTTTATCTTTTGCCCAAGAACAACTGTGGTTTCTTAATCAGTTAACGCCAGAAGAACCAGTCTACAATGAAAGCTTGACCATTCATTTAGGTGGACAGATCGATATTCCTGCATTGGAAAAAAGTCTAACAGAACTCATCCGCCGCCACGAAATTCTGCGAACTACCTATCCACTGGTTAACGGTCAACCCTGCCAGGAAATTCAGCCACCATTTGCATTTACTTTACCAATATTCGATTTGCGGCAATGGTCAGAAACCCCACGAGAAATAGAAGCACTGCGTATCGCCACTGAACAGCTTCGTCAAAGATTTGACCTCAATCGAGGACCCCTACTGCGAGCTACTCTAATTCAGCTTACTTCAGACAGCTATCGACTCTACTTCGCTATTCATCATCTTCTGATAGATGGCGAATCATTTATCAAAATAGTACAAGAATTAGAAATTATTTATACGGCATTCTCTCAAGGTTTGCCCTCACCTCTGCCAGAATTAAGTATACAGTATGCTGATTTCGCGGTTTGGCAACGTCAGCGCTTACTTGGAGTTGTTCTTTCTCATCAGCTTGCCTACTGGCAGAAACAACTAGAAAACTTACCTCAATTAAAACTTCCCACTGACCGTCCTCGCACTCCCCAAACCACTTTTGCGGGTTCATTTATTCGTCACCAACTCTCATGTGACCTAATCGAAAAGCTCATTTCTCTTAGCCGCCAAGAAAGTGTTACCTTATTTGTGACCTTCGCGACAGCAATCAAGGTTTTACTTTATCGCTATTCAAATCAGGAGGATATTGTTCTCGGTACTGCCATCTCTCAACGCACCAGACCAGAGTTAGAAGGGATAATTGGTAACTTTATCAATACTTTGGTCTTACGTAGTGACCTCAGCGGTAACCCGAGTTTCTGCCAACTGTTAAAGCGAGTCCGGAATGTTTGTTTATCAGCTTACTCCCATCAAGATGTGCCGTTCCAGAAGGTGGTAGAATCCCAAAATATAGACCATCAAGTCCAGCAAAATCCTCTGTTTCAGGTGGCTTTGGTAATCGATCCACCTCTAGTAACCGAAGACAAGTTAGGATGGCAGGCATTTTCCTTCGAGGTAGATCCTGAGATTTCTAAGTTTGACCTCACTTTCTATCTCTTAGAGGAAGAATCGGAGGGAATGGTTCTTCTGACTGAATACA
>NZ_CEYLVT010000365.1:0-4778 GCF_982860115.1 Moorena sp. | reverse complement strand
CCGCAGCAGTCATCATGGGTAGTCACCTCCTGTGCTTGACTGTTCCCGCAGCAGTGATCATGGGTAGTCACCTCAGCAACCGCTTTAACGGAATGCCCAGAATTGCAGCAGTCTTGATGATGGTGTTGTGCCATAGCAATACCTAACGAAAATCTCCTGAATATCTGAAAGACTATTCAGACAAAAGATTATTCAAATTATATAGTAAGTAGCTGTGCAAAATAAATTATTGACAGCGTTTTTCCATAATTATAAGGTACAATTTTTTTTTTATTTGTTCCCATATACCAGGCTTAAGAGTTCCTAAAGCCCGTAAATATGTACCTCACAAATTTAAAATTATCTGGCTGTATTGTAAATACTGTTACAACTTATTTAAGTAGATCGACAAATTTATAGCGTTTCTAGGACTCATAAAGTACACATAATTGTTTGCCTATTGCCTATTGCCTATTGCCTATTGCCTATTGCCTATTGCCTGCTCCCTACTCCCTGCTCCCTGCTCCCATTAACCCAGATATTTGTACCTCAAAAGTTGTAGAATTGCTATATTACTTATTCCGCGATCTCTGCTCAATAATCAACTTTGATCAAGGTGTTGAGCTACTTCTCTATAAAAAGTCACAATATGTTCATCGGCAAGACTGTAGTAAACGTTGCGACCTTGACGGCGATATTTTACTAGCTTTTGCGATCGCAAAACTCGTAACTGATGAGATACTGCCGATTCCCCCATTTTTACTATCGCTGCTAAGTCGCAAACACAAAGCTCTTGCTGTGCGAGGGCTGAAAGCAACTTTAGCCGATGGGGGTCGGAAAGAACGCTAAAAAATTCTGCCATCTGTTGCGCTTTTTCCGTTGCTAGAACCTTACTCTGGACCTGCCACACATTATCTAGATGAACTACGGACTCATCACAGCTTGGAGCATCAGAAGAGTAGACAGTTGGTTTATTTAAAGAACTAGAATCAGCCATGATTAATTATATTTACTATTTAATCTCTAGATCTATGATACTATAGCGTTTATCGAAGTTATGAGGTACAGTTTTCTTTTAGGTTGATTCCCTGTTAGGTGCGCTCTTACCATTAAGAATTAAATTCGGCACAGGTCGCACCTCTTGATGCAGTGCATTGCTATTCCCAATTCCCGATTCCCGATTCCCGATTCCCGATTCCCGATTCCCTTCTTAACAAAAAAAATAGCCGCAGAAATACCATCCACGGCTATGAAATGACCTTATGTGATTCCGTTTTTAACCCTATCGGTACCTGCTCCCATGGGAGCATACTTGATGATTTTGCCAGGGGGCAAAGCCCCCCAGAAAGTTAATCCGTTAATCCAGAATTATGTACTTGGTCATCATCGTAATAAATTCTCCAGGAATGCCCGTCGGTTGCAGAGGACTCCACTCAGAAATTTCGGCGTAACGCAGTGCATAGAGGGCATGCATCGTGTTAATTATAGCCTTGCGGGAGCCCTTAAGAATGTGCTTAACAGGGTATTTTTTTGGAGAAGATTCCTGAGGATTATTACTAGGAGTAATATCCTCAGGGTTGTTTTCGGGGTTTGGGCGAAATTCGGAATCCATAAGGTTCACCTTTGGTTTAGGTAATATACTATAATCATAACGATTATAATTTAAGTTGTCAAGGGTTTTGAGAAAATTTTTTTGGGCAAGGGATTTTAAATAAAATGTAGGGTAACGGAATGAGATCTGAATTTTTTATGAGTAGTAAAAAAAGGGAGTAGGAAATCGGGAATCGGGAATCGGGAATCGGGAATAGTGCTATAATTATTACTAATTACTGATTACTAATTACTGATTCCTATACTATTTGCGATCGCAAGAGTGATCTAGCATCTCATTGTCTTGATGCAGCAAGGGAACAGGGGGTTTCCCCCTGTTCCCTTGCTGCATCGCTAAAGCTGTTTGACCTGGTGAGTGGAATGGGCATCTTGCCCGTTACAATTTTCGGAAGGACTGTCCCAACACTGGCTACCGAGAAAATGAGGGTGAGCCCGTCCCTGAAGCACCACTAGCAACTGATTCCTAAACTATTTGCGATCGCAAAACTGATCGAGCGGTTCTCCTATGAATCAGGTAAACATAATTTTTTTCCAATTCCCTGTTCCCAGATCCGCTGTTCCCTGTTCCCAATTCCCAATTCCCGATTCCCGATTCCCGATTCCCGATTCCCGATTCCCGATTCCCTATTTCCCAACAGCCCCATCGATCAATTCCTCAATACCATTAACCGGAATAATCGGAGTCTTGAGCTGATCAGCAACTTCTGCCACAGTCATATCATCCAGAAACCGGGTATCACCATGCTTAAGCATCAACCCAGGTAACAGAATCATTTCTCCTAAATCTTTTCCTTGTAATCCCTTCAGTAAATCCTGTCCAGTCAGCAAGCCAGTAACCGTTATCTCCTGACCCCAGTAATCACTAGATAACGCTACCATCGTAATCTCCAATCCTGCCACAGCATTGAACCGCTCTACTACAGGTTCAAAGGCTTTTTCCACCGCATTACCCACCACCCAAGTCCCCCGTCGGGGGATTTCTAGAGCCTTAGGCAACCGTTTAGTAGCAGTAGATTGGAATTCTTTCAAGAACAGACGAATAGAACCGACACCATTCCCAATTTGAGGGTAGTCTCCGTAATCGGATTCTGGAGGTAACTCTTCTCTGGCAATCAAAAACCACTCATCTGCCAACCAAGCAAAGGTAGACCCCAACTGGTGCTTAAATTTCTCCTGAAGCCTTTGAACTTGAGCAATCACTTCCCTAGCTTTCTCCCCAGTAACACTAATCAGTTCATCCTCCTGGGGTCGAAAGCGAGTCAATCCCACCGGCACTACTGCCGTTGAAGCCACTGCGGGCAGATCACCGGTATAGAATTGCGCTAAATCTAGCAGAGTACGTTCTAAGTGAATGCCATCATTAATTCCAGGACACACCACTACCTGGGCATGAATTTGCAGCCGTCGCTCCTGAAACCACCTTAACTGCTCTAAAATTTGCCCAGCCCGAGGATTTTTAAGTAACCCTATGCGCACATCCGGCTCAGTAGCATGAACCGAAACATAAAGAGGAGATAGACGCATCCGTTCGATCCGATCCCACTCCGTTTGAGTCAGATTAGTCAGGGTTAAGTAAGACCCATACAGGAAACTAAGCCGATAGTCATCATCTTTGAAATAAAGGCTTTGGCGCTTACCTGGTGGTTGTTGGTCGATAAAGCAAAATGGGCAACGATTATTGCACTGAATCAAACCATCAAATAACGCTGTCTCGAATTCCAGCCCTAAATCGTCATCATAGTCTTTCTCAATTTCGATCACATGAGTCTCACCCGCCCCATCCAGCACTTCCAGTTCTAAAATTTCATCCGCACACAGGAATTGATAATCAATCAAATCACGGGGATGACTGCCATTGATCGCAACAATAGAATCCCCTGGTTCAAATCCAATCTCAGCGGCAATGGAGTTGGGAAGAACCTTTGTGATTAATACTGGACTAATCGAGCTTTGACTCATTCACTTGCGGACGCTAACTATTTTGTAACAGCCCAGTTATGATACCACCTAAAATTACTAACCCAAACAATAACCGATACCAGACAAATATCCAGACACCTTGTTTTTTCAGATAGTTTATCATCCATGCGATCGCTACGTAGGAAAATACTGCGGATGAAATCACCCCTACAATCAGTGACATTCCCCCAGCATCCCCGATGCCATCTTTTAGCAAACCGACTAACTCCACTAAACCAGCTAAGGTAATGGCGGGGATGCCCAACAAAAAGGAAAACCGTGCTGCGGTTGCTCGTTCCAAACCCATGAATAAACCAGCAGTGAGAGTTGAGCCAGACCGGGAGACACCAGGCATTAAAGCCAACGCCTGAGCCAAGCCCATCCCGATCCCATCTTTAAGACCTAAATCCTCAAAGTTACGCTTACGCTTACCCACGACTTCAGAAACACCCATCAACAAACCCATCACAATCGAGACATAGGCGATTGACATGGTACTCCGTATCGGAGAATTGTCATAATCAGGGATAAAGATTTTAATCAGCAGTCCAAAGAAGACAATGGGTAGGGTTCCCAAGGCAATTCCCAGTGCCATCTGGAAGTCTTGGGATTGGTAATCGGATGTACGGATAGCTTTGAATGCGCCAGTAGTGACTTTACTCAAGTCTCCCCAGAAGTACCACACCACCGCCGCAATGGAGCCTAGTTGAATCACAGCCGTAAACGCAACCCCTGGATCACCCCAGCCTAAGGCCACAGGTACCACTTTTAAATGAGCGGTGCTACTGATGGGCAGGAATTCCGTGAACCCTTGTACAAAACCCAGCACCACAGCCTGAAAAATAGTCATGTGAGGCGTAGTAATTGTGGCAGTGGTACTGGTTGAGGATAAGACATCTGGGGCAGGAGTTGTAGCGAGAACCTTCAAGGGGAAGGTAAGGCAGGCGCTAATAACAGCAATGATAGAAAAATTGATAAATTGACGTTTTGATAAGACCATTCTTTCCCCTATAGAGGTTGCTGTAGCTGAATCAGCCAGCCTTAATTCAATCGGTATTCTGGCATAAATTACCAACAATCGCCAAGGGAATCTGGATACTTAGCAAACTTTTTATAATATCCCAATTCCATGTCGTATTGATCTTTAATCCTTAAACCTTAATATTTCATGGTTCTCGGGAATCGGGAATCGGGAATCGGGAATCGGGAATCGGGAATCGGGAATCGGG
>NZ_CEYLVT010000364.1:0-4843 GCF_982860115.1 Moorena sp. | reverse complement strand
GCTCCCAGATTTTTTGATGTGATCAGAAATCCGCCTTAGTGTTCATGACCTATTTGGAAAAGGGTTATTTTATCTGATGAAAGAATAAAAGATTAGACGAAAATTGTCTCTATTTGGTTCCTCTTGTTGAAGATTGTGATATACTACTATCAAATAAACTCTACTCAAAGTAAATAATCTTAAAAATATAGCTAATTGTTATGGCTTGGCTATACAAGTTTTTGGTGACGCCAATTACAACTTTCATAGCTCATAAGACTAGATAGTAAGATAATACTAGTTTTTATAATTTATAACTCTGGTAAAATTACGGATTTAATTGAAAAGGCGGGTTGTAAACTTCTCTAACTTCCCCCTTATCGATGGAAGCTGTAGATGCAGCTTGCCAGTAACCTGATCAATAATTATGTGATTGTGGCTCCTGCTATACGTCCCTGCCATGTGTAGTAAATTTTTCCATCTAAACAGAGCTGACGTCAATGATCGATAAAAACATTCCGCTACTCAATCCCCAAGAAGCTGAGACTTTCTTGGCTGACCTATTTGAGCAAGTAAAAAAATGGGAAAGTTGCCTGGATGAAAGTACAAAGCTTGGTGTAGGTGCAACTGCCGTTAAAAGCTTGCTGGAAAGTAAAGTTAGCTTTGGCAATCCTAGGGATAAGTTGATATTACTTACGGAAGACCTATTTGAAGAAACTGAAGAGGGATTGAACAACATTTACCGACAGCAAATGCGTGATGCATTTGATTTCTATTACATGACTGTTACTGTCGATTTACGTCCTAAACCAGGGGTTAGATTTTGGCGATTGTGCTGTGAGCTTGACTTCAGTCCCAAAGGAGAAAAAGAGCCCATCGTTCAGTCTATTTTCCCCAAAAGCCAATGGCGACCTGTGATGAACTTCGGGGTGGGCATGAATTTAGCTATCAATAGCAATCTTGATTGGAGTATCGGGATTGATAGCACTGAACTCGCCGAAGTTACCACTATTCCTGGGGAGCTCAAAGCTAATGTAGCAAAAAAGAACGAACTGAAGGCATTCATTGTCATTCCTGAGTATGCTTACGAAGCTGGTCACTTTGAAATGATTTCCCAAGGTGAAGGTAACTCAAAGTGTTACTGGCGGATTGAAGAGCCCGAAATCCAAAACATACCGACAGTCCAATTTGCGATTGTCTTTAAAGTACCCAAGGAAATAAAGTCTATTAATTTGCGCGGTATGGTTTGGGTTGAGCCGGATATGAACTGGTTAACTGCTGATATCCGTGATGTTTTCAGTGATCTAGCAGATAGATTAAAAACCTTAATACGAAATAAGAATCAGGCGGCGATTAAATTTAGTCGTAGTGATGTCAAAGAATGGATATTGAACCTGCCGAAAGCTAATCTTACACAGGATTTAGCGACTTAAATCCCCCAAAGCTTGGAGTACTTTCGTCCAATTAATCAGGTGCGTTACGGGACGGACATACTAACACTGGCTAGCGAGAAAATGATGGCTCGCCCGTCCCTAACGCACCCTACGCCTGACCGCTGACTGCTGACCGCTGACCGCTGACTGCTGACCGCTGACCACTGACCACTGACCGCTTACAAATTAATCAGCTTTATCTGATCAGACAGCTATGACTAGAGCCTACTACACCTATCGCATCCAGGTGATACCTCCTCGTACAGTGCGGGTTGAAAAGAAAGAACCTGGAAAGCTCGATAATATAATCTCTAGGGAATTTCGGTATCAGGATAAGATCACCTCAGAAGTCAGGGAGTTAATCGAAAAAGTTCGTAAAAATGAAATCAAGGATGCTAACCAGTCGAGGTTTCTGGGAGAAGCCTTGTTTGATAGCTTGTTTGATGATGTCCTTTGCTATGACTTTATAAGATTTTATAACGAAGTTGTTCGCACTAAACAGCAACTGCTACGGGTAGAGCTAGATATTGACGAGCAAAATATCCCTGAAGTGGCAGCGTTCCCATGGGAATTTATGTGTTTGCCTCAAAGGGAGAAGTTAGGAACAATGTGGTTGGCTACTGCAGCTGACTTGGTCTTCTCGCGCCTTCCCCCACAGCGGATTTCAGCACCACCGATTCAGTTAGGCGCAAATCAAAAAATGCGGATTGCCTTAGTTGTCTCTGCACCCACAGATTTAAATCCAGTTGCCTACGAGGAAGTACAGGCGGCGATAGAAACACTAGCCCAGGAACAACCAGAGCAGGTGGAATTGTTACCTGTAGTGAATCCACCTAGCCGCAAAGCTATTGATAAAGTTCTGAGGGAAAAGCCCCACATTTTCCATTTCATCGGTCATGGTCGTTTTCAGAATGAAAATGGTGAAATTGCCTTGGTGGATGAATTCGATCAGGCACAGTGGATTAGCGCCAATGACTTTAGTGAGCTCTTTAATAAGCATCGACCTGGAATTATTGTGTTGCAGGCATGTCAGGGAGCAATGGAGTCTACATCGAAAGTATCTGTAGGACTAGCTTCCAAGGTTGTGCAGCAACGTATTCCTGTAGTCGTGGCCATGCAGTATCCAGTGTCTAACAGCACAGCTAGCCGATTTGCTTGCCACTTTTATAAACAATTAGCTCAAGGCAAGTCAGCGGATATAGCAGTACAGGAAGGACGACGAGAAATTAGTCTCCATGAATCAACAGGATATCGGAAACGGGATTTTGCCACACCTGTGATTTTCATGCAAGTGCAAGATGCTCACTTATTTCAACGTCCAAATGAGTCAGGATTTCAACGTCTAAATCAGCCAGTTGTGCCAGACAAGCCAAGCCATAAACAGCTCCATGTAAAGGATGCTCGCCAATCAAAAGGGGTAAAACGAGCGCTGTTGATTGGAGTCAGTGAATATGGACAGGGGTTAGAGCCACTACCTGGCGCAACCAAAGATTTAGAGGAAATCAAACGAATACTGGGTTCCCCGCAACTGGGTAATTTTGTTGATGTCAGAACTCTCAGCAATCCTGATCGACAGGAAATGGAGGAGGCTATTGAAGAGTTATTCGCCACTTCTACAAAAGATGATTTGGTGTTACTGTTCTTTTCAGGTCACGGTGTCAAAGATAGCAGCAATCAACTGTATTTAGCAAATCGTATTACTCGTAAGAATCAAGAGGGGGAACTAGTTAGGAAAACGGCAGTTTCGGCTAGGGATATCCATGACATTATGAAAGATAGCCGCTCCAAGCGACAAGTGGTTATCCTCGACTGCTGCTTTAGTGCAGCTTTTCGTAAGGGTCTACTAGTTAAAGATGATGGCTCTGTCGATCTTCAAAATCAATTAGGAGGAGAAGGGCGCGCTATTCTCGCTTCTTCAACTGACTATTCCTTTAGTCAATTGGACAAACAGCTCTCAATTTACACTCAGTATTTAGTAGAGGGTATTGAAACGGGAAAAGCTGATTTGAATCGGGATAAGGTGATTTCTCTGGATGAGTTACATAAGTACATCGAAAAGAGGATTCGAGAAACCTTTCCTGTCATGACTCCTAAAATCTATACTGATCAGGAAGGTTCTAAAATCCACATTGCTAGAGCACCAAGGGATTATGCCCTTGTTTCAGATACGCCTTTAGTTAGCGAAGAGGGGATACAGGCAAGTTCGCAAGCAGATAGTTTGATAACACTTAGCTTACCTAAGAAAATGCTATTAAAACGTGTTATAGTTATTGCAATTCTGGCTTCGGTCTTCAGCATTTTATATGCAGCAGTACGCTCGAATTGTAAGGATATACGGAAAAAACAGATTAAAGGGAACAATTCGGTTAAAGAGCAGGTAAATAAAGACTATTGGCTTCGCACGCGATGTGAAGCAGTAGACGTTCATTTGTAAGCATTCAGCTGTAAGCATTCAGCAGTCAGCGGTCAGCCGTGAGCTTTTGGCTCACGCTACTTGAGATGCTTATTTTATTCAAAAGCACCGATTGTGCTACGCGCACGTTGCGCGAACAGTAGCGTGGCAAAGGCTTCTAGCCTGTGATATCATGTCTGGTTGAATACTTACACTAAGCGCCAAATCGAAGGCAGAAGGCAGAAGTAAAGGAGTAAGGTTTCAAAGGAGAAAGTTTTTTATCACTGATTAACCGAACATGAGATGAAACATTAGCTGATAGCTGATAGCTGACGGCTGAATGCTTACCTTCATTTTGGTGTACGATAACGTTAATTTTTGGATATTTATTGTTAACGAGGTTAATCGTCTCGTTTTGTTGTACAAATTTCACGCCGATTTTGCATTGTAGGGCAATCTAAGAATCTTTGCTCAATCGCAAATTTCTGATACTTATCATCTCCTTTATTATCCTCCTCTTTATTATCCTCCTCTTTAATTATTACCAATACATCAATATTATTGCTTAAAAGTTCTCTCTTAGTTACTTGCATATGTGGTTGAAGGTAACCTATACGATAACCTGCACTTTTGGTACCATTTTTATCTACTATGTTATGTAGGGGTATACCGTATTTTCCACAATTATCATGAAATTTATCAACTAATTTTGAATTATCCTGACCAAAAGCTGTTGTAACTATACCGAGCAGGAGAATAATGCTTACTCCAATAATAACAAGGTAATTTATAAGTTTTCCTTTCATGACAAAGAGAAGAGTAATGGTTGACTACTATACTCTTCGCTAGCTCTAAATTGAATCAGGATATTTGACTAAGAAAGGAAGAAATATCTCCAAAAATTCATGAAATGGCGGTAAACTCGTATAAAACAGTGTTTTACACTACTCAATTTTTATGCTAAGTTAATTCTTTGTTTGAAGAAAAAGGCAATAGGCAATAGGCAATAGGCAATAGGCAATAGGCAATAGGCAATAGG
>NZ_CEYLVT010000363.1:0-4866 GCF_982860115.1 Moorena sp. | reverse complement strand
ACGGTTTTGGAGACGAGTCGCAGAGGTGACTCTGCGGCTTAGTTTAATAAAAACCGAATGGGTGGAAAGCGTCAGGAAAACGTATCAAGCGTGGTCTTTACCGAAGTGGAGACGGTTCAATTGTCAATGCCGACTTGAACGGCAGTGCCAACATTTTACGAAAAGTAGCCAGCAAGCTAGGGATAAACCTTAGCCGACTGGGTAGACGGTCTTTGACTACCGTAGCGAGAATTAGACTTTGGGTATTGCCTCAGTCTAATCTGTCAGCAGAATCCCCGCGTATGCGCGACCGGGGAGTGTCAAAGCGACCCTGACATCCTGGGAGGAACCCCTGTTTTTGTTGGAACTCCTGTGCCAATAAAAACTTTGCTCGATTATCTCAAAGCAGGGGATCCACTCGACGAATTCTTAGAGCATTTTCCCAGTGTTAGGCGCGAGCAAGCGATCGCAGCCCTTCAATTGGCGGTAGTGGTACACAATTCGTGATTTTAGCTCCCTACTCCCTACTCCCTACTCCCTGCTCCCTGTTCCCTTTGCTATGATCTAATTACTCATAACTAGCAACATCAAGTATTCTATTAAGAGCAACGCTCTCATCTGAAATGTATTCCTGAGAAAAATAGTAATAACTGTTAGGCTCATTATCAGGAATCACACCATTAACGACTAAGCCTAGAACAGTCTGACCAGACTGCTCCAAAAGTCCCTTGGCGAAAGCAGCACTACCGGAATCTACCACTCCAGGTCGCGAAACTAACAGCACACCATCGGTCATTTTTCCTAGGATAGGAGCATCAGCAGCAACGTTTAAAGAAGGGGTATCAATAATCACAAAGTCGTAACGACTAGCAACATGGTTAATCAATGAAGCCATGCGCTCGGAATCCAGAAGCACTGCTGGATTAGGAGGTACTACTCCAGAGGTCAGGACATCGAGAGTCTCGCTCACTGGTTTAATGGCATCCCCCAATTGAACCTGGTTAACAAGCATATTGCTCAAACCCACTTCATTGGACAAATCCCAGATCCGATGTTGAACAGGCTTATGGAGATCAGCATCGATTAGCAATACCTTACTTCCTCGCTGAGCAATCACTGCTGCTAAATTAGCAGACACCGTTGACTTACCTTCTTGAGGTAAGGAACTAGTCACAGTCACCGCCTTGATCGCTTTATCTGAACTCAAAAACTTGAGATTTGCTTGCAGCATCCGATAGGATTCACTGATGGGAGACCGAGGCGTATTCCGAACAATAACTTGGGGCGTAAATGGATCTAAAACTTCCTGGGATTGATTTAACAATTGAGATTTATTAAAGTGGGGAATCACACCCAGTAAGGTAAACTTAAATAATTGCTTAACGTCTTTAATTGTTTTCAGAGATTTATCTCTTGTTTCTAAAATATAAATAATTGCTGCGGTGGCCAACAGTCCCTGAAAACAAGCAGCAATATAGGCTATTTTAGCAGACGAAATCGGAATAATCGGCACCTGAGCCCCGGCAATAATGCGGGCATTACCCATGTTTTGATTTTCCGCTACCTGAATTTCCCCAAGCTTATTTAGCAAGAGAGAATAGGTTGATTGGGACACATCAAGTTGCCGTTCTAACTCCCGCTGCTGTTGTTCCAGTCTAGGGAGATCGTTAAGTCGTTTTCGGTAAGCGGTTTGGGCATTGACTAAGGCTTTAGTCTGATTAGCCAAACCTAAACGAGCTGCTTCTAATTCTACTAGCTCTTTAGTCAGGTCTTGTTGTAAATCGCCCAGTTGAAAAAGCTGGCTATGAGGTTTCGGCTGAGCCTTAGAAACCTGTTTGACTCGCTGGTTTAGGATACCTTTTAGGCTGGCTACCTTACTTTCTAACTTAGCAATTGTGGGATGGGTGGGTTGGAAACGGTTACGCTCTAGGGCTAGTTCAACTTCCACTTGGCGCAATTCTTGGAGTGCCTCCTGCACCTCAGCAGACTGCTTGAGAGCCGTTAGAGCGATAGCTTGCTTGGAGTTCATGCCCAATCGTGTTTGGAGCGATTCGTACTGGGCATTGACATCAGCCATTTTAGACTGATTTTGGGCAATTTCCTTTTGCAAATCTGTCAGCACCTCGATAGCTGAGCGAGCTTCTGCGTCTAAGGAGATCACTTGATTCTCTTGTTTGAACTGACGCAAAGCTGCTTCTGTTTTACTCACAGTAGCTTCGGCTTGAGGTAACTGTTTCTCAATAAACTTCCGAGCAGCTACAGCTTCAGCCCGTTGAAAATCTAAGTGATTTTCTAAATAGATACTCATTAGTTGATTAACAACTGCTGCTGCTTCTTGAGGGTCTTGAGATTGGTAAGACACTTCTAGAAGATCGGTTTTGCGGATATTGGTTACACTGACATTGTGTAAAAAGTCTTTAATTGCTAAAGGTTTCCCCTGATTATCTTTAAGATTTAGTACGGTGATCGTCTTTTGAGCCAGAGGCTCAGACATCATGATGTTGGCTTCTGTATCTAGAGGATTACTTTGGTCTACCAGAGGTTGTAAAATACCAATTTCTTTACCTACCTCGGTGACTGAAGACGTCGTATTAAGCCGCTTAAATAACAGCAATCCTTGGGCTACATATACCGGTTTTTGAAATGATGCCACCAAAGACATAATCACAGAAACTGTTACAAAAATACCGGAAGCTGGTAGCCAACGTCGCTTCAGGATCCACCAATATTGTTCAAACCTTGAGGATTCAGGAGAGTCCATAAATAGCTCAAGAAAAAATTTAAGTACCTGATGCTTATTTAGGGATATCCTAGCCCAGCCAATATTATCAATTGTGCCAATACGCCAATAAGCGAATTTGATTACTGTTTGTTTTTGAAGGTTTAATCGGGTTAATTGGGTTGAACGCGATCGCGTGGCCAATAGGCCAAGGTTTAAGGTTGAAGGTTGAAGGTTGAAGGTTGAAGGTTGAAGGTTGAAGGTTGAATCGGGTTAATTGGGTTGATGGTTGATGGTTGGCTGGTTGAAGGGTTAATTGGGTTGATGCTTAGCTGGTTGAAGGGTTAATTGGGTTGATGCTTGAATGTTGGCTGTTCGCTGTCAACTTTAAACCTACCCTACTTCAGACGCCAAAGGCAAACAACCAAATAACCTACCCTACACCGAATCGCCTTGGGCGAACAACCAAATAACCTTAAACTTTAAACCTTAAACTTTAAACCTTCAACCTTCAACCTTCAACCAGCCAACCTTCAACCAGCCAACCTTCAACCCGCCAACCTTCAACCAGCTAACCTTCAACCTTCAACCAGCCAACCTTCAACTTTGGCCTATTGGCCACGCGATCGCGTTCAACCCGATTAACCCGATTAAACCTTCAACAAACTGTAATAGTATTTCCAATAGGGTAAAAAATTGCCGGATTTGACGAGATTATCACCAGAGCACCTGTTTGTATGTCCCAGCATTATTACATTTCTCCCCGGTTTATCGATAAACTGGCGGTTCACATCACTAAAAACTTCCTTGAGATACCCCATGTCCGTGTGCCTCTAATTTTGGGAATTCATGGACGGAAGGGGGAGGGTAAGTCCTTTCAGTGTGAGCTTGTGTTCGAGCGCATGGGAATTGAAGCGGTTCATATGTCTTCTGGTGAGCTAGAAAGCCCAGATGCTGGGGATCCAGCCCGTCTGATCCGCTTGCGCTACCGAGAAACGGCTGAAATGATCCGAGTCAAGGGTAAGATGTGTGTGCTGATGATCAATGACTTGGATGCTGGGGCGGGACGGTTCGATGAACGCACCCAATATACGGTAAATACCCAGCTGGTGCATGGGACTTTGATGAACATTGCTGATAATCCCACCAATGTCCAACTTCCAGGGAGTTATGACTCACAACCGATCCACCGAGTACCGATTATTGTCACTGGTAATGATTTTTCTACTCTCTATGCGCCTTTGACTCGGGATGGTCGGATGGCGAAATTCTACTGGGAGCCCAACCGAGAGGACCGGATTGGTATTGTTAGTGGTATCTTTCACGGAGATGGACTCTCTAGCGGGGAGATTGAACAACTGATTGAGACCTTCGACAATCAAGCCATTGATTTCTTCAGTGCTTTGCGATCGCGTATTTACGACGAACAAATCCGTAAGTTTATTTACGATATTGGTCTAGACCGAGTTTCCTCTCGTGTAGTCAACAGTAAGGAAGGACCCCCCAAATTTGAAACACCAAACTTTAGCCTCTCCCGCTTAATTGAGTTTGGAGAACTGATTAAAGCTGAGCAGCAACGGTTAGAACTGAGCGGACTAGCTAGGGAGTACAATCAAGTCCCCTCCCTGACGAGCCAACCAAGTAATACAAATACTAATACAAATAGTAGTTATAATATCCCAACCCCTGACCAACCTCAAGCAAACCACAAGGCACCTGTATCCAATCCAGTCATCAGTCAGTCAACTAGCCCTAAAATCGCGAACGGGTTAAATCACTCTGAGACAGGACAGCACAACGGTAGCAAAAAGCCCTTAGATCTAGCATTAGATCTAGAAACCCAAGACCAGATTGGAGAGCTTTTGGCTCAAGGTTACCGCCTTACCCTAGAATACGGCAATGAGCGTCGCGTTAAGAATAATGCTTGGAAAAGTGGGAATCCGTTACCAGAAAACAATGTATCGGACGCGATCGCTGCTTTGACAGAACGCTTAGGGGAGCATAAGGGTGAGTATGTGCGCCTAATTGGTATCGACACCAAAGCCAAGCGGCGGGTTCTCGAAAAGATTATTCAACGGCCTTGAGATCTCTCCTCCTTGAAGAGAGGGAGATAGGGAGATGGGGAGATGGGGAGATGGGAACCCACCCCTAACCCCTCCCAGGAGGGG
>NZ_CEYLVT010000362.1:0-4877 GCF_982860115.1 Moorena sp. | reverse complement strand
GGGAATCGGGAATCGGGAATCGGGAATCGGGAATCGGGAATCGGGAGTCGGGAGTAGAAAACTATGAAATCGACGATAGCGCTTCTCATAGTAAACAGAATTTTTTCCCATCTCCGACTTACCTGTTCTTTCTTGCTAGCATGCCTATTGCCTATTGCCTATTGCCTATTGCCTATTGCCTATTCACTACTCCCTACTCCCTGCTCCCTGTTCCCTACTCCCTACTCCCTACTCCCTTTGCTATATCCTATAAACTATACTTAAATTCTCAATTCTTCCCTTGTCACCAATCCTAGACCTTCGTAATCTAGAAACACGCTTTTTCACCCCAGCTGGTACTGTCCATGCTGTCAATGGTATTTCCTTCCAGGTCAATCAAGGGGAAACCCTAGGGATAGTTGGTGAATCCGGTTCTGGTAAAAGCATCACCGCCCTGTCGATTATGGGACTAATCCCATCTCCTCCTGGAAAGATTACCAATGGTGAGGTCATTTTTGAAGGGCGTGACCTCCAAACGCTTACTGAGGGGGAAATGCGGAAAATCCGGGGTAACCGTATCGCTATGATTTTTCAAGACCCCATGACTTCCCTTAACCCAGTACTAAAGGTAGAAAGGCAAATTACTGAAGCCCTACGGTTACACCAAGGGATGAGCCGAGAGCAAGGACGGTCTAGGGCGATTGAACTCTTAGAATTAGTGGGAATTCCTGGTGCAGCGGAACGGATTAGTAACTATCCCCACCAATTTTCTGGAGGGATGCGCCAGCGAGTCATGATTGCCATGGGATTAGCCTGTAATCCCCAGTTGCTGATTGCCGATGAACCTACCACTGCTTTGGATGTGACCATCCAAGCCCAAATTGTAGAATTAGTCAAGAAACTGCGCCAGGAAATTGGGATGGCCGTGATTTGGATTACCCATGATTTGGCGCTATTGGCGGGATTAGCGGATCGGATTTTAGTGATGTATGCCGGTCAAGTCGTAGAACAAGCATCGGTGATGGAAATCTATAAAAATCCTCGCCATCCCTATACTATTGGTTTACTAAACAGTATTCCCCGTCTGGATGAACAGCGCCAAGAGCGTTTGCAGACCATTGAAGGGTTACCACCAGATTTAACCAATTATCCCCGAGGTTGTCCCTTTGCGGCTCGTTGTCCTTTCGTGATTGATCAATGTTGGCAGAACGATCCTACTTTGGAATTAGTAAGTGTTGACCATGAAGTAGCTTGTTGGGTTAAGCCAGAGCTGAATAGGGGCGTTGTTAATTGAGAATTAATTGCTCTACAGTTTGTAAGAGGGAATCGGGAATCGGGAATCGGGAATCGGGAACAGAAATCAGTATTATTCCTCCAAGTATTTTACTGCGGCTTCACGGTCTAACAAAGGAGTTAGCTTAGCCTCATCCATCGCTTGATTAAGACAATAATCTTCTAATCTTTCTGATAACTCATCTAAAGCAATATTTTCTTCTGGGAATAACTTTCGCCACAAGTCAATTGATTTAAAAATGCTATATATAGAGATATTCATAGTAATAATGTATAGATATTTTTTTATATTCCCTATTCCCTATTCCCTAAAATAATAATTGTCTGGGGCATCTTACTGCTTTAACTTTTGCTGAACCAAGGACGGTGTTTTTTCTTGCATATCACGGGCAAATTCTTCATCCTCACGAATCTGTTGCCTGATTTCCTCAAAATGGTCATGATAATAAGCTAAAGCAGCATAGACATCTGCTAAGGTAATGGTAGGGTATTGTGAAACAATTTCATCCGGTGACAATCCTATTCTTTCGTGCCAAATGACAATATCTTCAACCCGAATACGATGACCGGCAATGCGAGGTTTGCCACCACAAACCCCTGGTGTAATTTCAATATGCTTTGATATGACACTACTCATGTTGTATCCTATTTATACACTGGTTTTACCATTATATCTCACAATAATATCTAAATTCGACTGGATGCCAAAATCTGGTTAGCAGTTAAACTAAGATCCGGAAAGACTTTCGATACAAGACCATCATCATTTCGGAACAATTCTTTTTGATACTCATCCTCTACTAAAGTGCAAATTGTAATGGTTGGTTGTTTAGGTTTACCAATATAATTTCTACCACCAATGCCCAGATAATCGACAATCCAGTATTCAGGCACACCTAGTATGGCATAATCTTCAACTTTACGAGCATAATCGTTCTGCCAATTGGTGCTAACAACTTCAACAACAAGCTTGATTGAGTTTCCCAAGGTAATCACAGGCTCTTTTTGCCATAAAGGTTCATTTACGAGCCGAGTTCTATCTAATACAATCACATCAGGACGAAACGCTGTTTGAGTTCCTAAAATTTTGATCAGACATCGGTAGGGAATAACATAATCTGGGTATCCTCGGTCAATCTCCACATTTAACTTCCGTCCCACAAACCCTGCTACTTCTTCATGTGGTCCCGTAGGTTCCATGTCAATTAGTTCCCCATCGATTAGTTCATAGCCTTCGTTGTCACCATACTGAGTAATAAACTCATCAACAGTTATAAACGTTGGTAAAGCTTGAAGCATTACAATCGCACTCCTTATCAGGATAAAATCATGCTGGCAGTGGTAAGCTACTATTATCAATACTTAAATCTTAACGGTCAATCGTGTTAGATCAAAAATATAATGAAAAACAACTTTTTTTATGTAAAATCAAAAGCATCATGACACAACCCACCTTTTCAGAAATATTAGAAGCAGCCGATCGACTTTCCTTAGACGATCAAGAAAATCTAATTAATAGTTTAATAAATCGCCTTCGCTCTCGGCGAAGAGCCGAGAGAATTAGAGATGTTAAAGAAGCTCAACAAGAGTTTGCTGAAGGAAAATGTCAACCCGTTACTCCTGAACAGCTCACATCGGAAATTCTCTCGTAACGTTTTACCGATTACCCTCAACTCATCTTGGCCAAAGATGCCCCTAACCACCCAGAGAAATTCTGCTGCTGGGCATGGGTAGGATTCTTCACTGGCATGACTTGGTAACGACTGGGTTGAGATTTCCCTAATGTAATCGGTAGAGTAACCAATTGATCCTGATGGAATACACTAAGCTCGATCACATCACCAGCTTGGTAATCTTTTAAGCGATCGCATAATTGCTCCCCCTTGACTCGCAACCCATCAATAGCCAGTAACTGATCACCAGCATCCACTCCTGCCACTGCTGCAGGAGAATCCATCTCCACAAACTGGATCCAGTCCTGACCATTGTCAGTTCTCACCTTTACCCCCAAGTAAGGCACAGAGTCTTCATCCACAGCCACCACTTGTAAGCCAAAGGGTTTGAGATACTCATTGAAGGGCAATTCCTCCTTACCCTCAATAGTCTTCGAGAAGAAATTACTTAAATCTAGCTCTGCTACGGATTCTATTACCTCTCGCAGTTGTTGGGGAGTAAAGCCAATTTCCCCTTTACCAAACTGCTCCCACATAATTCTTATCACATCATCAAGGGATCGCTTATTTCCATGGCGCTCCCGGATTAACAAATCCAGCAATAACGACACCATTTCCCCTTTCAAATAATAGGAAATTTGGTTATTATCACTGTTAGCATCCCGTCGATAAAGCTTAATCCAAGCATCAAAACTCGACTCATCCAGGGGTTGCACCTTACGTCCTGGTGTAGTTAAAAACCGAGTAATTTCTTTACTCAAATTCTCTAACAACGTCTTAGCATCATAGATACCAGCCCGTTGGGGAATTAATAAGTCATAGTAACTGGTTGTTCCCTCAGAAAACCACAACGATGTCGTATAGTTTTCCTTTTCATAGTCAAAGGTTTCTAGGGCTAATGGTCGAATCCGCTTAACATTCCACAAGTGAAAGAACTCATGAGCCACCAGTTGCAAGAAGCGATTGTACTTATCCTTTGCCCGAAAACCAAAGCGTGAGTAAATTAACGAACAACTATCCTTATGTTCCAGTCCCCCAAAGCCACTAGCCGTTAGATAAAGCAAGAACAAATAGTGATCATAAGGTAAACCCCCAAACAGTTCAGCTTCTACCTGGATAATCTTCTTAGTATCCTCAATAATCCGCTTTGGGTCAGCATTCCCCTCTCCCCAGATGGCCAATTGATGGGGTTTGCCCAAAACTTCAAAGTCATAGAGCTTATGATCACCAATTTCAAAGGGACTATCGACTAAGGTATCAAAATCCCTGGCCTCAAAGGTATTAAATTTGCCTGACACTGCTGGTAAAGGTGTGGTCACCCGCCAATTGGGATTAGGTGGCGCGATAGTCACCTGGCAAGGGTGTTGTTCAAATCCTGGGATGAAGAAGAACAGAGCAGCACCATTAAAATAACCGTGGCTAGCATCTAGGTGATTAGTGCGTACCGTTAATTCATTAGCAAAGATACGATAACGCACAGTGATAGCCGACCCATCACCAGTTTCCACTAGCCAATGATTCTTGGCCAGTTTCCGCCACGGTAAAGACTGGGTAGGATTACCGGTATCCGCAGAGAAATCTTGTAAATGTCGAGCATACTCCCGCACTAAGTAAGAGCCTGGAGTCCAAACAGGCATCTTTAAATCTAACAAAGGGGCTTCCCAGCCTTCCACTTGTAGCGTTACCTCAAACAGATGGGATTGAGGCTGAGGCATAGCGACATGGTAGTGAATAGCTAGGGTACTAGTGGCTGTGCTGCTCCGAAAAATAGTTCTTGCTTCAGTCATTACTCAAGATTAGGGATTACCATTTAGCTTTCAGGGTAGCAATCCTCTGAGCAGATAGCATTTTCATTTGAGATGTAAACATAGAGGAAATAGGGAATCGGGAATCGGGAATCGGGAATCGGGAATCGGGAATCGGGAATCGGGA
>NZ_CEYLVT010000361.1:0-4940 GCF_982860115.1 Moorena sp. | reverse complement strand
ATTCTTAATTCTTAATTCTTAATTCTTAATTCTTAATTCTTAATTCTTCATTCTTAATTCTTAATTCTTAATTCTTAATTCTTAATTCTTAATTCTTCATTCTTCATTCTTCATTCTTCATTCTTCATTCTTCATTCTTTTGGTAATACCTCTTCTTCTAATCGATTAACCCGTTCCTTGAGTTCTATTACTAAGGTAGCGAGACGCTTAAACATCGGGTGCTCAGCGTCTACCCTGCTATAGCTATCAGTTGGTGATGGTCCCTGGTTTTGACTGAGCCGGTTACTATTAGGACTTGACTGGCTGACCTGACGTAACTGAGTCTCTAACTGATTGAGTTTAAATCTCAAGTTAATTATCTCAGATTCAACAGAAGAAATCCGCGATTCTACAACAGTTATAGAAGCTGTGGCTGGTGGAATAAACTGTGAGATAAAAATTCCTAAGATTAAGCCAAAAGCGAGTATTACGATTGTTCGTTTCAAAGTAGTACAACCCCATTAGTTATCTTACTACCCATTATGACTCGTTCATTTAGACTTTCATTGTAAGCATTTTACTATCAGCAGTCCGCTGAAGGGCTACAGGCATAGTATGAATGGCTGATAGCTGATAGCGGTAGGCTGAATACTTACATTGATACTTACATTCGGATAGCCAAGATCTAACAAAAAGAGCGAGTCACTTATCAAACCGCTCTTTTTGATAAGGGGATAAATAGTTAAGGACAAAGTAGAATTATAAATTTGTCTTAGGGAGATTTTAACCCAAAGACATAGCTCCTTAGACATAGTTTGCCTACTCCTCCCTGATTGCTCAGGCTCTAGGCTGTTTCCAACCAGTCATAAATTTTATCTAATTGCTCCAGAGTTACCAAACCATACTGCCAAAGAATCATTGGCAAAAGTCCTGGGTCTTGTTCCCGGTGTCGTAGTGCGATCGCAATGGAATCTCTGGAAATTGCTAACTCTTCTTGGAGAAAATGCAAGAATTTTGTATAAGTTTTTGGTGCCATAATTAGTTTGCTTTCACCTCCTTTAATAGGCTCTATTTTGGAATTAGTAATCTGAATGTGTAAACCATCAGTAGCCACTATCTCATCTGTCCACTAGGAAATTACGAGTGTCGGTTATACCTGACAAACGAAACAGTAGGAAATTTGAAGGTTTTAAGATTTTAAGGATAATTAATCCCATAGGAAAGGAGTTAACTTTCCCTATCATCACCCGACTAGGATTTAGGATGACAGGACTAGCACTCTAGTATCCCTGTATAAATTTTCAGGGTTAAGAGGCTGATTACCTGTGTCCTAAATCACTGCCAACCTGAGATTTTCGTCAACCTAGAACAGCAATATTATGTGTCTTGCCAGTATGGAGATGAAATACCCCACTAGCATCACCCCTAGACCTAGCCAACACAGTGAGTTGACAAGACCCTCCAAGCTCATATGGTTAAGTCAAGTAAAATTCGACAAATTTAAACACACACTCCCTAAGGCGCTTGATTAACAAGCGTCTGTCAAGTTAAAAACTCTGGTGTACGCTATCATAGAGCACTTTCTCACACCATTAACTTAGCGATTTACCGCTAAGACTCAGTAGCGTCACCCCTACCCTTGTTTTCCCAACCTTGATTAATTATGTCAAGGGTAGCCATTAGTAATCAAGGGTATAGTCATTTGCGAGCTTTTTACATCTGTCTTAGGAAAGATTACCCTAATTTAGCTTAATCCGCCAGAAGCCCCACGACAGAGGTAAGCATTAAACTATTAGTAGTAAGCTGAAGCTTATTTATAGGGATGATAGTAAAAAACTTGATGCTTTATATAGCACCTCGATGTTTGACATCCTTAAACTCCGAAACGTAAGTCTAAGCTGACTTCTGACTTCTGACTTCTAACTTGCGCGTAGCGCTATATTAGTTAGGTGGGGTAGTACTGCCATCCAGAAACTTGACAGTGATCTGGTCACCTACTTTCAGACCCAGTTCAGCTGCACGTCCCCCACGAAGTTCAATCACTTGGTCAATAATTTCCCTTCCTGGACCATAGGTAGGGCATTCATCGGTTTCGCAGGGGGGGACAGATTTTGCGATCGCTTTTACTTCCCCATTTCTTAGAAAGACCATATCGAGATCGATTTTAACATTCTTCATCCAAAAGCTGACACGCCGTGGTGGGTCGAAGCCAAATAACATCCCCCGATCCGGTGCTAGAGATAGGCGATACATTAAACCCATTGCTTTTTGCTCACGGGTCTGTGCCACTTCCAGCCCAATCCGCTCACCTGCGATCTCAGCTTCAGCAGAAATTGGTAACATTTGACCTAATTTGCTTGGTGATTGTGATACTGATGGCGCTGTTGCTGGTGGTTGACCAGATTTGACAGAGTTACTATTTGTAATGTCTTCTGGAACTGACCCTGCTGAACAGCCCATCAGTAAAATACTTAGTGCTATTGAACATAGAGTGATTTGAAACGTCATACCCACAACCCTAAGCCTCCCGCAACACATAACCAACACCACGCACTGTCTGGATTAATCGCCTTTCACCTTCATCTTCTATCTTGATACGTAAATAGCGAATATAGACTTCGATGACATTGGACTCTCCCATAAAGTCATAACCCCAAACATTTTCCAAAATTTGTTCGCGAGTTAATACTTCCCTGGGATGGCTGATCAAATACTTGAGCAGTTCAAACTCTTTCATGGTCAAATCGATCACCCGTCCATTGCGCATGGCTCTACGCTGGCTTAGGTCTAAGGTTAGTTCTCCAAACCTCAGCTGCTCGGAGCCTCCTGTTTTTGGCTCTAGATAAAGGCGCACCATTTTCACAAATGGCTCACTACGATAGGGTTTCAGGAAATAATCATCAGCTCCTGCTTCTATACAAGCCACTCGATCCTCTACTCGGTCATGAGCCATCAGCATGATTACAGGTACGCGAGAGCCTTCACGTCTGAGCTGATCGCATAATCTCAGCCCTGATTCTCCTGAAAGTGCTCTATCCACAACCACCATTGCTGGCTGGAGTTCACTGGCTTGATGGCAAGCCATGGAGGCATCAAGGGCAATGACGGTATGATAACCTGCTTCTTTCAAGTCCTGACTCAGCCGTTCCGCCAATATTTGATCGTTTTCTACAACTAAGACACAGGGATTCCTTTCCAGGGTCAGATTTGGCATAGATAATGCTTGTCAGCACAAGCTGGATATAACTATGGTGAATACCAACCCTGTTTTAGCATGTCCTCATTAAATCTTGCTGAGTGGGTAATTTGTAAAAAAAATAGCCGTAGAAATACTATCCACGGCTATTTAAATGACTTATGTCACTAAGTTCCCAAACCAACACTGATGTGATTCTATTTCGACCAGACCGCAGCCTTAGCCAGGGGGGGTTTCCCCCCCAGAAATTTAGCGATGCAGCGCGGTCTTGGGGGTTTCCCCCATGAGCGACTGCATCAAGACAAAGTGTTATGGCAACAGCCAATACTTCATCATGGTTGTCCTCACTTCCCCTGGCGTTTCAGTAGGTTCCAAAGGGCTCCAGTCGGCAATCTCCCCATAACCAAGGGAATAAAACCTTTGCATACTATGGATTACGGCTTGACGAGGACCTTTGAGAGTGTGCTCAACAGGTTGTTTCTTGAGGTTTTGTTTGATTTTTTTTGACATAAGTCGAAACTTAAACTCTTTGTGCTTCTATACTGATTATTGTAATGATTATATTTTTATTTGTCAAGGGTTTTTAAACTTTTTTTTGGAGAAGTTTTAGAGGTAATAAAAAAAAGCGTTTGCGTAGCCTCTCTTTCAGAGAAAAGCGTAAGCTAATGCACTACGCACACGCTACGCGAACAGCTAATACATCGAAGCCTGTGCCACCAATTCCCGATTCCCGATTCCCGATTCCCGATTCCCGATTCCCGATTACCCATTACCCATTACCCTTACTATAGGTAGAGTTAAGTAATGACAAAAATGTGAAAACCGATACCATCTTCTATCGCCTGTTTCAATCGTTTCCCAGCATCTTCTTTGAATTAATTAACCATTCCCCTACAGAAGCACAAGCTTATCAATTCGCCTCTGTGGAAGTCAAACAACTAGCCTTTAGAATTGATGGGGTCTTCCTGCCGACAACTACCACAGCCCAACAACCAATTTATTTTGTAGAAGTCCAATTTCAGAGGGACTCTCAATTTTACTCCCGCTTCTTTAGCGAAATTTTCATGTACTTAAACAAAAACAAAATCAGCAATGATTGGCGTGGTGTGGTGATTTACCCGAGCCGCAATGTCGATAAAGGAGCAACTCAACAATATCAAGAATTAGTCGATTCCCCAAGGGTATCTCGGATTTATCTCGATGAATTAGCCGAGACCTCTGCACCATCGGTGGGTATAGCTACAGTACAGCTAATTGTAGCCGAGGAAGATACTGCGATCTCACTTGCTCAAGACTTGATTCAACGAACCACTGAGGAGGTAGACAATGAACCACAAAAGCGAGAACTTCTACAATTAATAGAGACCATACTGGTGTATAAGTTACCCAAACTCAGTCGCACGGAGATAGAAGCCATGTTTAGCTTAAGTGATTTACGGCAAACCAAAGTTTATCAGGAGGCTTTAGCTGAAGGTAAACTTGAAGGTATAAAAAAAGGCAGGCTTGAAGGTATAGAAGCAGGCAGACTTGAAGGTATAGAAGCAGGCAGACTTGAAGGTATACAAGAAGGTAGACTTGAAGGTGAAATTCAAGGGAAATTAAAGTCGATACCTCGGTTGTTAGCGTTGGGGTTAACCGTAGAACAAGTTGCCCAAGCTTTAGAATTAGAGGTTGAACAAGTTACAAAGGTGCTCCAGGAGTCAACGGATAGTTGAACAGATTTTGTGACGCATTCCCCCACCTGGCCTACGGCCACGCTGCGCGA
>NZ_CEYLVT010000360.1:0-5034 GCF_982860115.1 Moorena sp. | reverse complement strand
GCGCGGTCTTGGGGAGGCAGCGCCGCCAAAGGGGGTCTCCCCCATGAGCGACTGCCGTGGTTTCCCCCACTCGCGCTTTGCATCAAGACAACGAGTTAGTGACTTGCTGACCCTCTCATAGTATCTGTTTAGAATCCCTGATGCTGCACCTGGGGAAGATATCAAAGATATTGAAGCAATCGGGGATGAGTTAACTGGCTTTTGGCTAACTTTCTGTTCTTTTGTAGTGTTTCTAGGAATGTATAACAGTTTTGGTAAACGGAGGCAACACCGGCAAGGTCTACATCGTAGCTTGATTGCCACCTTTGCAATAGGAAGTAGTCTTTTGAGTCAGTGTTGGTTTGTACCAACCGCTGAGGCAAAAACAAAAGCTTATTGCCACTTTACTCAGGAAGCGATCGCTCAAAAAGAAAGCTTAAGAGTTAATTCCTTAAAGGACAACTCAGACTCTAAAATCAGCTACCAAACCATTATCCAGGAACACGCCAGTTTCTTACAGCAGTGTCGTTCCCAAACCTGGCCGCAAAACCAAGCCATTTGGGTGCGCTTATATCCCTGTGATGCTCGTCCTGGAGCCCTTGAGGAAACCCTCGACCGTATTGTTAACCAAGGCTACAATCAGGTCTACGTTGAAGTATTTTACGATGGTCGCGTCCTGTTACCAAAGGCAGATAATCGTACTCCTTGGCCGTCAGTCATACAACAACCGGGGACTGAGAACGTAGATTTATTAGCCCAAGCGATTCAAAAAGGTCGTGAGCGAGGTTTGCAGGTGTATGCCTGGATGTTTACGATGAATTTTGGTTATACCTACGGTCATCGTGCCGAGCGGCAACAGATTCTTGCCCGCAATGGTCAAGGAGAAACGAGTTTGTCTGTAGTTAAGGATGGCTCTCAAGTATTTATCGACCCTTACAATCGACAAGCCCAGGTAGACTACTATGAGATGCTTAAGGGTGTATTAAAGCGACGCCCCGATGGGATTTTATTCGACTACATTCGCTATCCCCGTGGTTCAGGTTCTCAGTCTGTGGCCAGCAGTGTCAAGGATCTTTGGATTTACAGTGATGCAGCTAAGCAAGCCCTCTATCAACGGGCTGGTAACAATCAAGGTAAGGAGCTAATTCGGCGCTATCTGAGTAAGGGTTCCATTAGCGCTAAGGATATAAAAGCTGTCAAAAAGCTCTACCCTGATGAAAAAACCCCCCTCTGGCAAGGTCGCACTCCTTCAGCAAGAGAAAGTACTCGAACTATACAATGGCAATTGTGGCAACTGAGTGTTGCTCACGCTGCCCAAGGGATATTAGATTTTCTCAAATTAGGCGAACTGGCAGCAGAGCGAGCTGGGGTACAAGCCGGTGCAGTGTTTTTCCCCGATGGCAACCAAGTTGTAGGTCGCATGGGTTATGATTCGAGACTACAGCCTTGGGAACATTTTCCCCGTTCCCTGGAATGGCATCCCATGTCTTATGGTGTTTGTGGTCACACCGGTTGTATTGCTAATTTAGTCAAACGGGTGTTTAAGTGGGCATCGTCGGAAACAGACGTAAAACCAGCATTAGCAGGTACTTGGGGAAGATCCATAAAAAATCGTCCTTCCCTAGAAAACCAGATGCAGGCACTGCGCCGAGTGACACCACAAATCAACTCAGTCAGCCATTTTGCCTTCTCTTGGCAAAATCCAGAATTTGACCGCGAGCGAAAGTTTTGCCGATTATAGCAGTTCGACCTTGGCTAGCGATGCAGCGCCTTCATGCGGGGGTTTCCCCCACTCGCGCTTTGCATCAAGACAAGGTACTTACGCCTTTGGGCTTCATGGCAGTAGGGAGTAAGGAGCTTAGGCGCGGGAAGGGGGCTGCTCAGAATGAGCCCCCTCGACCTCTGCTTAAGATTTACCTAATTGGGATAGTTCTGATTAGGCAGTTACTAACTCGGGTTCGGGTTCAGGACGCTTGCTGTTACGAATACCGCTAATTGCCTCTGCGTAATCTGGTGCCTTGAATACAGCCGAGCCAGCCACAATCGCATTTGCTCCAGCTTCTAGCACTTGCCAGGTATTGTTAACCTTGAGTCCTCCATCCACTTCAATCCAGGGAGAAAGACCACGCTCATCACACATCTGACGCAGTGTGCGGATTTTTGGTACAACTTCTTTGATAAAGCTTTGACCACCAAAGCCAGGATTGACGCTCATAATCAGGATCAAGTCACAGACTTCTAGGACGTACTCAATTAAATCCAAGGATGAGGAGGGGTTAAGTACAACACCTGCTTGCTTACCCAATTCTCTAATCTGACAGAGAGTGCGGTGCAGATGGGGTGAAGCATTGTGTTCAGCATGAACTGAGATAATATCAGCCCCTGCCTTAGCAAAGTCTTCCACATACTTTTCTGGTTCCACAATCATCAAGTGGACATCTAGTGGCTTTTGGGTAATCGGGCGAATGGCGCTAACAACTAGAGGACCAATGGTGATGTTAGGGACAAATCTACCATCCATTACATCAACATGAATCCAATCAGCGCCTGCGGCATCCACAGCCTGAATTTCTTCTCCCAGTCGGCTAAAATCAGCTGACAGGATAGAAGGGGAAATAACAACTTGCTTTTGGGATAGGGTGTTGCTCATGATTGGAGGTGTTCTCCTGGAAGCTTGTTTTTCAGTATTTTAACAAAATCTTTAGATTTTCCCTAACCAGTTGTTGTAATGCTGACCTACTTAGTGAGCACTGGTCACGAGACCAGTTGGCTATAAATCAGCCAATACCCACGGATGCTCACCCCTAGCAGGTCATTATGAAACTTTTGATAACATGGGCAAGAGTTAGTCAGTCTGTAATTTTATGCAGCTGCCTTGCTAAAACGATAGAATATCCTGCTTTAATAGAATTTTGGAGGAAATATGACGTCAAATCCCCAAGCATCTGCATATACTCAGAGCAGCACCAATGAAACTACCCTTGAGGATCAAAAACAGCTGAAAGTAGACCTCAAAGTTGATAAACCTGGTGCTATAGCCAAACTCACTACTCCTGAGCCAGAACTCACCCAACCGTGGCAGGAATGGTTCCAAACTCTTACAGACATTTTGTCACAATTGCCGGAATATATAGGCGGATTTGTTAGCAATTACCAAAAACCCCTGCTTACCATTGGTCTTTTGCTCGCTGGGTTCATAACTGTTAAGATCACGTTGGCGGTGCTGGATGCAATTAACGATATTCCCCTGATGGCACCGTTGTTTGAATTAGTGGGTATTGGCTATACCATCTGGTTTGTAGCTCGTTATCTACTCAAAGTCGAAACACGCCAAGAATTATCAGGTGAGATTCAATCTCTTAAAGGTCAGTTTATAGCTAAAAAGTGATATCTAGTTTGGTGGCATTAGCCCTTGTCAGGTGAGGAGTATAAAAAATAGGGCATGGACAATTGTTTCAATTGGTTTCCATGCCCTATTGCAGTAAATTAGTATTACACTAAATTACTGTTTTAAATAAATTGGTGTTGTTTGGCTGTAGCTCCTTGTCGCTATACTAATTAATACCTATTTTTTATAAATAATTAGCGCGATTTATTGGATAATAAAATTCAAACCTCAACTTGCCGAAGCACTGCGCAGGGCTTGAGCTGCTAGATAGAGTTTGTTCCATTCACCCATCACCTGGTTAGTTCTCCAGTTAAGATCGTTAGCGATCGCTTCTAAGGTCTGACCAGCTTTCATCTTATCCAGCAACTGCTGTTGTTCAGGGGTCAGTTTTTGCTGATATTCTTGCCATTGCCTTGGGGTTAGTCCAAAACTGTGCTCAGAATAGGATGTTTCCAACCAACTTGCTACTAAGTCTGGATTGCCTTTTACCCCATTGATGGAAAAGACACGAATGGCATGGTAGCTAATTTTTTCCCGTAGACGATAGACTTTCTTGATCGGCCAATCTAGGCGACGAGCGATCGCTTCTTGAGATTGACCTTGTAAGTAAAGTCGCAGCCAAAGGGCCGCCTCAGACCCTAAGTTTTTCTCTAAGTATGCCTCAAATTCTTTAGATACAGACATCCTTAGGCTTTGTTTGTCTTCCCAAGCCTGCTTATGTTGATAATTAGTAATGGCTTGGTTATCCAATAGACTCACTGGTGCATCGGCTTCCCCTTCCGGGTTGATTGACTCTGACACTAAACGTACCATGTCTCCTTCCGGCACATGGGTCATACCGCCACGTTGAGACCGACGCAGAAAGTTGACAAACCGATAGACAACTAAGGGCTGGTTGCGAATCGGGCGGAGACAATACTCTTCAAGAGTAGTTAATAATAAAGCATTGCGCAGTGGTTCTTCCTTGGTACATTGTCTAATCCAGGCAATTTGTTTTTGGATATAGCGATCGCTATTTAATAATTCCTGAATCACTTCTTGGAGAACATCTACCACAGCCCTTTGGCGATCACGACTTAAGGACACCCAAGTGCGGATTTTATTGCGTAAGGTAACTAGACTGGCTAAGCGGGTGGTCAAATTGCGATAGCAACGTTCTGGTGGCACCCCCAAGTAACGCTGTCGCAAAATTCTGTAACGATACTCCATTGCTTGGACAGCGATTGCCAGTTGGCTCTGAGTGAGGGTGTCAAACCCTTCTTTATCTTCTCCAATTAACCACTGTATAATACTGGAGCTGGTGGCTGGATTTTGGTTTGGATAGTCACTCAACAAGCGCGACTGCCATTCTGTTTCCAGTTTGTCCGCCAACTTTGCCATGACATTGCACTCCTTGGATCCCTGTTTTAAAGTTTGCATGACAACCCTCCCTGTTTCTACTCACTCGAAGTGGGTAGTGACTGCTCTCTATTTGACCACTAATTACTAGGTATTGGAAGTGATCAAACTCCCATAACTACGCTTACGAAAGTCACACCAGTAGGGTGATAGATAGCACCCCTGTCTGGAGATCTAGATCGTGTTTAGATGTGTTCTAGATCACAAGTCCTCAAGCGATGCAGAGGTGCGACCCGTGGCGAATTTAATTCGCCAACGGAAAACGCACC
>NZ_CEYLVT010000359.1:0-5042 GCF_982860115.1 Moorena sp. | reverse complement strand
TTACTTCAATTTCTCCAAGTTCGATCCGGAAACCCCGCACCTTGACCTGATTATCGATCCGACCGAGATATTCGATATTTCCATCGGGTAAATAACGGGCTAAATCCCCAGTTTTATAGAGGCGAGAACCTGGTTTATTGCTAAACGGGTTAGGGATAAACTTTTGCTCTGTCAATTCGGGACGGTTGAGATAACCTTTAGCTAGGGAAACTCCCCCGATATACAACTCACCAGGAATTCCCACAGGTACAGGTTGTGCGAATTGATCTAATAGGTAAATCTGAATGTTAGCAATGGGACGACCAATAGGTGGTAGTGCTGGCCAAGTGTCAGTAGAACCGGTTAAGGTAAATACTGTAACTACAACATGAGTTTCTGATGGTCCATATTGATTATGAAGGGAACAATCTTTTAGCTGGGAGAAAAAGCTTGCGATCGCTGGAGTAATTTGCAACTGTTCCCCTGCTGTTATTACTTCCCGCAGACTGGTGGGAATCAATCCCAAAGTTTGAGCGGTCTCTGCTAACTGCTGTAAAGCAACAAAAGGAAGAAACAGTCTTTCTACTTGTTTTGCTCTTACCAAATGTAGTAAAGCAACAAGGTCTCGTCGCAGTTCTTCTGAGATTAAGACCAAGGTTCCACCCCCACACCAGGTTGAAAATATTTCTAGAAAAGAGACATCAAAGCTAATTGGGACAAATTGCAGGGTTTTTGCCCTGGTTGAAACTGTTGTGTTTGACCGTTGCCACAAAATCAGATTCCTCAAGGCCAGGTGCTTCATTGCTACACCTTTAGGCTTACCTGTAGAACCGGAAGTATAGATTACATAAGCCAAGTTTTCCTCAGAAGCAGTACAGTTGGGATTTAAGTCAGTTTGTTGACTAACTAGATTCCAGTCAGCATCTAAACAAATGATTTGCGCTCTTATTTCCGGTAATCCAGCTACCAAGTTTTTTTGAGTTAATAGCACTGAAGCTTGAGAGTTTTCCAGCATATAGGAAATCCGCTCGCTGGGATAAGTCGGGTCAATGGGAACATAAGCCCCACCGGCTTTGATAATGCCCAACAATCCCACCACCATCTCAAGAGAACGTTCAACACATATCCCCACCAAAACTTCTGGTCCGACTCCCTCCGATTGTAAATAATGTGCTAATTGATTCGCCCGACAATTTAAATCCCGATAGGTTAATTGTCGGTTTTCAAACACCACCGCCACTGCATCCGGTGTTTTTTCCACCTGTTCCTCAAACAACTGATGAATGCACTTATCCTTGGGATAGTAAACCTGAGTATTATTCCACTCAATTAATAACTGATGACGTTCGGATTCAGTCAACAACGGTAATTTAAAAATGGGTGTTTCTGGATTGGCTACAATCCCCTCTAACAAGGTCAGGTAATGCCTCGCAATCCGGTCTATAGTTTCAGAATTAAATAAATCACTATTATAATTCCATCGAACATTCAACTCATCACCCACTTCAATCATTTCTACCGAGAGGTCATAGGGAGCGCCACGTTGTTCTTCCAACAGATAAGGCTCAATTTGAAGTAATCCCTCTTGAAACTCTGTATCATACCATCCTAATTTTCGCCAATTAAACATGACAGAAGAAACCAGAGGATGACGGAAATTACTTTTTAGTTTCAACTGCTTGACCAATTGACTCAAGGGATAATTGTAAGCTTCATGTTTCAGGGCTTGGTCAACCGTATGAGCGACTTGAATCAGCAATTCCTTAAAAGTAGTATTTCCCTCCAGATTTACTGGCACAACAACTAAGCTTGCCAAATAGCCCGCTACATCTTTAAACTCTTTTTTACCCAGTCGATTTTCCGTGGGAATATTGACAATAATATCGGTCTGATTTGTGTAGCGATATAACAGCACATAAAAGGCACTCAAGGCAATTTTAAACAGACTAATACTATCGGATTGTAGTTGTTTCAGACGCGATACCAATTCTTGATTGAGTTTGAATTCATGAGAATCACTGCGATAAGTAACGACACTGGGGCGCGGTAGATCCGTTGGTAAATCTAAAATTGGCAACTCACCCCCTAATTGTTTTTCCCAATATTGCCAAAGCGTTTCTCCCCAAGGTGACTTCAGCATTTCTGATTCCCAATTGACAAAATCGGTATAAGCTAAAGGTTCTTTAACTGGAATCCCCCCATATAATTGTTGGAATTCTTTTAAAAATAAATCTTTGGTAAAACTATCACTAGCAATCTGGTGAATCGTAAACAGTTGAACCCATTCCGTTGCGGAACGCTGAAACAAATATAATCGGATAATGGGGTCTTTTTCTAAATCATAGAGAACATCTGCACAGGCTAAAATTTCTTGCTTTAACTGTTCTTCACTCCAATCCTTAGCATCAATCACCTGCATCGGAACATTCATCGTCGGATGAACAATTTGCACAGGTTCGCCCTCTTTATCCGTTCCATATGTGGTTCGTAAAATTGCATGGCGTTCTACGATTTTTTGCCATGTTGCTTTCCAGGTTTCTATGTCTAAATGTGAATTGATTTTGACCGCATTATACTCGTTGTAAGCGGTATGATCAGGGGCGATTTTGTGGATAAAACATAACCATTTTTGCGCCTCTGACATCGGATAAGTATAACGAATTTCTGGATTTTCCATTGATTGTTTTAGGGAACAGGGAACAGGGAACAGGGAACAGGTAATAGAATAGAAATAAATATATTAGTCATGTTTTTCCCAGTAATTTTGCTTGTAATAAGTTAACCGACTCTGGGAAAGCTTATTCCGAATCAACAACTCCAAAAATGAAATAGCGACGCGATTTGGATCGACAACAGGTACTCCTCTTCCCACTTCAGCTAGACGTTGAGCAACAGCATCAGCGATATTTAAAAAGCCAGTGCAACCAAAAATTATTGCATGAGCACCATCTTCATCAATCGCTTTGACACTTTCGGCATAGACTTTTTCTACGGCAACTTGCTTGTCATGTAAGCTCAAAACCGGAAGATGCACGGAACGAATGGAAGCAAAATTGGGGGAAATCCCAAACTTCCTGATATGCTCCCGTTGCATTGCTACAACTGAATTCACAATAGTAATAATTGAGAACCTTTGAGCAAGCATCATTGCTGTATAGGCGCTGGGTCGGAACCCTCCAACAATTGGAATGTCAATGACCTCTCGAGCTGTTTCAACTCCACAGTAATCCATGTCCGATACAAAAATCCCGTCAAAGCCATCTCGTTCGGCTTTCACCGCTTGTGCAATCACATAAGGGGCATTGATTTCTGAATCATAACGACTTTCAATTGAACGAGTCCCCTCTGAAATATTTTCCACATCTACCGTCATATCAGTTGTCAGGACGGGTTCAACGGCTTGGGCAATTTCATCGTTAAAATCGCTGTTATTTATGGGAATAATAATTTTAATTTTCATAGGTTTGGTTTTATCTTTTCAAGACGTAACTACAATTGAAAATCAGGGGAGCTTTGTTGGTAGCAAAGTTTCAACAATTCAGCTAATACCTGAACGTGAGGTTCACTCAACATAGTGGTATGATTTCCAGGAATCACATGAACCTCTACAGGTTGAGTAGAAAGCTGATTCCAACCCCAAGTTGGATCGCTGGTAATTTTACCAAGCATTCCCAATTTATCCTGATAAACTTCGCTGGTGCGGAACAGGGTAATCGGACCAGGATAACCTCCTTGTGGGAGATAACTCATAAAAGCCAATTCGTCAGCTTTAATAGTTTGGACAATGCCACGCACTCGGTCGATTCCTGAATTAGGGGGCAACAGATTGACGCTTTCCATCTGTTGTTTGAGATAGTTTAATTGTGCTTCGGGAGTAAGAGGTTTTAGGGATTCATAAGAAATCTCTAGATTTTTCCCAGATAACATTTCTAGGATATAGGCAATATTAGTCAACCATCGGGTATCATCCCAATCTAGCTGTTTTGGGGCGCTACCAGGAAGTCGGGCGGGAAGGTCAAATAGGGCTAGGAGGGCGACGGTTTCTCCCAACTGTAGTAGTTGTTGTGCCATTTCAAAGGCAACCAGAACCCCAAAGGAGTGACCGCCGAGGAAGTACGGACCAGAGGGTTGAAGGGATTGGATGGCTTTGAGGTAGTAGGCAGCTACTTCTTCAACAGACCTGAAGGGTTCCGACACCCCATCTAAGGATGGAGGTTGCAAAGCATAAAAGGGTTGGTCATTACCTAGATGACGGGCGAGTTGGTGGAAGTAGACCACATTGCCACCGGAACCAGGCATACAGAAGAACGGTGGGTGGTTTCCAAGGGGTTGAATGGCAACTAAGCCAGACCAAGAGTGAGTATGAGTTTTTTGGCGCAGTAGAATGGCTAATTGTTCTAGGGTAGCGCCTTGGAAAAGGGCGGCTAAAGATAGATTTTTGCCAAATTGTTTCTCAATCTCAGCCATCAGACGCACTGCTAACAGAGAATGACCACCGAGGTCAAAGAAGTTGTCTCGGACTCCGATGCCAGAAACACCGAGAATCTCTGACCAAATTTGGGCTAGTTGTAATTCCAGAGAGTCGCGGGGAGCAACAAAACTGCTTTCTCTAAGTAAACTTGAAGCATCAGGGATTGGCAAGGTACGACGGTTGACTTTACCATTAGGAGTTAGAGGCATTGATTCGAGAAAGACAAAAGCAGCAGGAATCATGTACTCGGGTAGCTTAGTCTTGAGGAAAAAACGCAAATCATTGATCGTAGTTTTGGCGTCATTGGTAATTAAATAAGCAACAAGCCGTTTGTCTCCTGGAATGTCTTCGCGGGCAATGACTACAGCTTCTCGCACGTTGGAATGTTGGGCAAGTGTTGCTTCAATTTCTCCGAGTTCGATCCGGAAACCTCGGATTTTTACTTGATGATCAATACGTCCGAGATATTCAATATTTCCATCGGGTAAATAACGAGCTAAATCCCCAGTTTTGTAGAGGCGAGAACCAGGTTCATTACTAAAGGGATTAGGGATAAACTTTTGCTCTGTTAATTCGGGACGGTTGAGATAGC
>NZ_CEYLVT010000358.1:0-5062 GCF_982860115.1 Moorena sp. | reverse complement strand
AATCGGGAATCGGGAATCGGGAATCGGGAATCGGGAATCGGGAATCGGGAATAGTGGTGTAGGGTGCGCGTAAGCATATGCGCGTAGCGCTTAAGCTGACAGCTTTAGCAATCCTAAATCAATTGAGAGAATGTTTTTTCCCTGTTCCCGTCTTGATGCAGTCGCTCATGGGGGAAACCCCCAAGACCGCGCTGCATCGCTGTTCCCTGTTCCCTGTTCCCTTTGCTATTACATCTTAAGTAGCTTCAGTAGAACCAATATTATCTAATTCTCCATCTGATTTAGCCAGATAAATCCCAGATAATACGATTATAAACGTCAAGCCATTTAACCAACTCAATTTTTCTGCAAAAATTAGCCAGGCTAAGACTGCTGCAATCATAGGTTCCAGCAATAGAATTAGAGAGACAAAGCTAGATGAAAATTGTTTGAGACTATAGAATAATGCACCCAATCCAATGATAGAGCCACAAAGTCCTAGGCCAATAACAGCAGACCATGATGAAAAGGAAGCAGGAAATAGTCTATCTTCAAATAGCAATGTTAATGGTAACAACAATAGGCCACCCAAGGTATAAAGCCATAGTAAAATTGTGCTTGTGTCAAATTTAACTCGGAGATTCTCTGTTACCAAAAGTGTAGCCGCATAGAAAAGGGCAGATAGTAATGCAACGCTGTCCCCTATCAATGTCTCTCGATCGATATGAAAATCGTTAAAACCAATTAAGAACGTTCCTCCTAGAGCCAGGACCATGCCAATTAGGAAGCGACGATTAAAGGATTGGCTTAACAGTAACCATCCGCCCACAGCTGCAAAGATAGGAGTGGTGTTGTGGAGAAGATTAGAATTAGCAACACTTGTTTTTGTCAGAGACCAAGCCCACGTCACTAGGCAAATTGAATCTAAGCTAGCAACAAGAAATAACGAGAAAAAATCCTTGACAGTATAAGCCTTGTTATCAGTGTTATCAGTAGTAGATAAGCGTCCGCTGTGCTTATCCCAAAGTAGTTTGATAACCTTGCCAAGGCCCAACGCTAGGCTGGCAATCCAAAACCGATTAAATATTGTTCCATAAGGACCCATATCATGTTCTGTTATGCGAGTCAGAATTGGTGAAGACGATAGGGCAAAAATGGCAATTGCTAAGGAAGAAGACCCCCAGATTGCAGAACTTTTAGTAGACATGATCAACTTCCTTAATTAGGGATTATATAGTGGTTGTAAACAGTGGTTTTAAACGATTTGAGGTAGATAATCCTAGATCTTAGGCAACAGGAAATACCGGATCACCAGAAAAGCGGATCACCAGAATCTACACAAGGAAATAGGGAATAGCGAACAGAAAAAAAATGATGTGTAGCTCCTAATTAAGAAAAGTTCTATAAAAAGGGTTAACTACATCATCAGTATAAACTATGGCGAGTAGCCATGGTTTATCTAATTTGATAGGAAGAGAAGTACAGCTTAAGACATAGTTTTCTTATTGAAAGGGGACAGGTAGCTTTGGATCAGGAAGCATAAGATATCTTAAGCTTTGCTTCCACTCCTATATCTTTAAAAGTATCATAGGACAAACCCATCTTGTCAATCAACCACGGGTACTTTTCAATAAACCTGGCCTTATGGCGATCGTTGACAATAGATTTTATACATATAGTGTTTATTTGATGGTAAAAACATTATAGATATGAGTTAACAAAATTAGATCCGTTTACCCGGCAAAATACCATTTAAGATAAAGCCTTATTTCCTCCAGATTCATTGGCTGACCATAGGATTGCTAAGCACTGCCCACGGTACGATTAATCACTATTCCCGATTCCCGATTCCCGATTCCCGATTCCCGATTCCCGTTCCCCTCCTGGGAGGGGTTAGGGGTGGGTTCCGATTCCCGATTCCCGATTCCCGATTCCCGATTCCCGATTCCCGATTAACCGTTACAGAAACCGCAACACAAACAAACAGCCTTCTGTTGTCGATTAGCTTAGGAATAAGCAATACAGAGGGCAAATCAAATGAACAAATTACTAAGACTATTCCTCCTTTCCGGAATGGTTGCTATCTTGGCACAGCTAACAACAGCTTGCCACAATCAGCGATCAGTCCAAAAATCAGACACAAGCTCTAATCTACCTGTAGCAAAAGACGTAGAACCTGACCAAAGAGAGCGCCTATCAGAACTTATGGAATCAGCCCAGGTCGGGAGGTCGGCGGATAGTCTTAATCAGAATTTCCCTAACAGAGGTTTGACACCCCGAGCCTCAATGCCACTCTCCGGTAGCCCAAATGCACGCTTTAAAGCAGTTCCTAGTCGCTCAATGGCGAGCAAACCCAAGCCGTTACTGACAACACAGCCAGCTATCCCAGAAGTCAGCAACAGAGAAAACTATAGTCCCATTGATGAGAACGCCTTTAAGAGAGTAAAGCATAATCCCCTCTCTACCTTTGCTATTGATGTTGATACCGCCTCCTACAGCAATCTTCGTCGTTTCCTTAATAACGGTCAACTCCCCCCTACCGATGCCATCCGTATCGAAGAATTAATTAACTACTTTAACTACGACTATCCCGAACCAGAAAGCGATCGCCCTTTCTCGATTACCACAGAAATTTCTCAAGCTCCTTGGAATCCCACTCACCAATTAGTTCACATTGGCATCCAAGGGGAAAAGATGGCCATTGAAGATTTGCCTCCCAGCAATCTTGTCTTTTTGCTGGATGTCTCTGGTTCTATGAATAATCCCAATAAGCTTCCCCTGCTCAAAGAAGCCTTTCGGATGCTGGTCAATGAATTGAGAGAAGAAGACCAAGTTAGTATTGTCGTCTATGCTGGCGCTGCGGGCGTCGTTTTACCTCCTACTCCAGGTAACCAGAAAGATAAAATCTTAACAGCTATTGAGAATCTCAATGCCGGGGGGTCTACTGCTGGGGGAGCAGGAATTAAATTAGCTTATAAACTTGCCCAAGATAATTTTATTAAATCCGGAAATAACCGAGTTATTCTCGCAACCGACGGAGACTTTAATGTCGGAGTTTCCAGTGATACCGAATTAGTTAAACTAATTGAACAAAAGCGAAAAAAAGGAGTTTTTCTGACCGTATTAGGATTTGGTACCGGTAATTTACAAGATTCCAAGATGGAGAAAATTGCTAATAAAGGAAATGGTAATTATGCTTATATTGATAACGAGTTAGAAGCTAAGAAAGTCTTAGTTAACGAAATTGGAGCAACTCTACTCACTATTGCTAAAGATGTTAAGATTCAAGTAGAGTTTAATCCTGCCAAAGTCCAAGGGTATCGTTTGATTGGTTATGAAAATCGACGGCTGAAGGATGAAGAGTTTAATGATGATACTAAAGATGCCGGAGAATTAGGAGCAGGGCATACGGTCACGGCACTGTATGAAATTATTCCTGTGGGAGCGAAAACTAAGGTCAAATTACCAGATATTGACCCTCTGAAATATCAATCCAATACTGCTTCAACCACTAATTCCAAAGAATTAATGCAGGTCAAGTTACGTTACAAAGAGCCTGACGGTAACACCTCTCAACTCCTGACCTATCCCTTGGTTGATAAAGCTGTAAAGCTAAAGGATGCTTCCGATAACTTTAAGTTTTCCGCTGCCGTTGCCAGTTTTGGTATGGTGTTAAGAGATTCTCCTTACAAAGGTAAAGCCAGTTTTGACCAAGCATTACAATTAGCAAAGGAATCCGAAGGGGTAGATTTAGAGGGGTATCGAGCTGAGTTTATTGATTTGATTGAGAGTGCGGAGGAAATAGGGAGTAGGGAATCGGGAATCGGGAATCGGGAATCGGGAATCGGGAATCGGGAATCGGGTTCTGGTGGTAAGTTAAGGGTTAGGGTCATCAATCAAACAATCAATGATAAAATTTAATTTATTAAGTAATTGGGCTTGATAACAAGAAGATATTTTGTGATTAAACAATTCATCTTCTTATTATCAGTCTTTAATAACGACTCGCACTGGTTGTTATCTCGGATCAATTCCTACGAAAAATCCGATAAACTAATCACATCAGCATAAGCAAAACCCAAAGCATTCATAAATGCCCCATGTACATCTTTAGCGATAATAGTCTGATTGCCAAAAACCAGATCTCTAGTAGCACAGGCATCATGAACTACCTTACACTTAAAACCCAAATCAGCAGCAGCGCGAGTGGTAGCATCAATACACATGTGACTCATGGCACCGCAAATAACTAGCTGTTCAATCTCGGCTTGTTTTAGTTGATCCAGCAACGTAGTTTCCCGAAAGCTATTGGGATAATTTTTCGGGATTACAGTTTCACCAGGAAGGGGTTTAATACTCTCATGGATTTCGACTCCTTCAGTCCCTCGGATAAAAAAGCCTGCATTAGAATCAGCTTCAAAAAAGTGCTGTATGTGAAACGTTGGCAACTTGTTTGACCGAAAATGCTCTAGTAAATGTTGAGAATTTTGACTAGCTAAATTCATCCCCACTAGTTCCATAGAACCACCAGGAAAGTAGTCATTCTGAATATCTACTAGTATCAGTGCTGTCTTCATTGCTATTCTTCGCCCCTGTTGTTACTTAACCCCTTTACATTATAACCCACATTCCGCTAACTAAGCTTGCAAAGGGCGTTGGTAAGCACTGCCCACCCTAGGATTAATCACAATGCTGCAAGATTTCTGTTCAACTTCCGAATAGGAAACAGAAATCTCCCCTGTTCCTTTTTTTCTGTTCCTTATTGGCTAAACCCTTAATTTTTCGTTTCATTGGAATTCCCTGCACCCTGTATTCCATACCTGACAATTTGGGAACTCTAGGGTTAGGACTGTATAAAGCAGTATAGCAGTTCTAAATAGTTCTCAATTAGGTGAAGTACTTTATTCTTGGTGTTTAGGGAGCTAGGGAAGTGTGGGAAGTATGGCAGGTGTGGGGAAATTAGAACGCGCTATAGCAATACGGATTTAATCTACCGTTTACCATACTTATGAGGTACACAGGATTTTATCCCGATTCCCGATTCCCGATTCCCGTTCCCCTCCTGGGAGGGGTTAGGGGTGGG
>NZ_CEYLVT010000357.1:0-5068 GCF_982860115.1 Moorena sp. | reverse complement strand
ATGCGCAGCATGAGTGTGGGATGAATTTTGCACAGAGTCTTTCACAAAAGACCAATCGATGTGTTATACTCGCGCATACTGACTTTCAAAGCCGAAAATGCTGGAAAGTTGCTCAAACATTATTAAACAAAAGACCAAAAAAACAGAGCGGCAGGGCAGTCCGTTCTTAAAGCCCAGCGCCTCCTAAGCAATAGCTGGATTGGCTGGGAAGCCCACACTGAACTCAAAGAGTCAGTGTGGGAGCTGTCACGAAGTATTCCGCCATCTTTAGTGAACTTAGGTGGCGGAAGTTTCATTAAAAATTAAAAACACTATTAGGAGTTGTTCGCGTAGCGTGGCCGTAGGCCAACGGTTGACCTTTTACCGCACAAGATAGTCAACCGTCAACCGTCAACCGTCAACTGTTAATTAGTTGTTAGCAAAGACACTAGCAGCAGCAGCAATACCTGCTCCTGGTGTCATGGATTGGTGTCCCAATTCCTGAAGGGTGGCTTCGAGAGCACCAATGACAGTAAGAATATCTTGCTCACTGACAAAACCTAAGTGACCAATGCGGAATATTTTTCCTTTATAGTGGTCTTGTCCCCCAGCTAGAGCAATGTTATAGCGTTTTTTCATCACAGAACGGATTTGTTCAGACTCTACTGATGTGGGAATCACTGCAGTTGCGGCTGGGCTAGCATACTCATCAGAACCAAACAAAGGTAATGATAGGGCTTTGACAGCGGCGCGGGTTGCTTCCATCAGACGCTGGTGACGGGAAAATATTGATTCTAACCCTTCTCTTTGCATCATGCGCAGTGCAGCTTGTAGGGCAATGACTAGGTTCACTGGCGGGGTAAAGGGATTGCTGTTTTTAGCCGTAGATTTTTTGTAAGTCCCTAAATCTAGATAAAACTTGGGCAGGGTAGCCGTTTTGTAGGCTTCCCAAGCTTTAGGACTAACACTGACAAATCCTAATCCTGGGGGAATCATGTATCCCTTCTGGGAACCAGAGCCTACTACATCGAGACCCCACTCATCAATGGGTAGATTGACTGCTCCAAGGCTGGTAACGGCATCAACAATAATTAGGGCTTCGCCGTGGTCTTTGACGTAACGATTTATGGTTTCTAAGTCGTTGAGAACGCCAGTAGAGGTTTCAGAGTGGGTGACGATTACGGCTTTGATTTGCTTTTCGGTATCAGCTTCTAGCTTTTCACGAAACTGCTCCGGATCTAAGGGCTTACCCCACTCGGCAGTAATGGTGTCCACTTCCAGACCAAAAGCAGTACTGATTTTTCCCCAACGATCGCCAAATTTCCCATTAGAACCAACTAAAACGCGATCGCCTGCACTGAGGAAGTTAATAATGCCAGCTTCCATGACTCCGGTACCGCTAGCGGTTACAGTCAAGACATCATTTTTGGTCTGGTGTAGCCATTTGAGGTTTTCATTGACCTCTGCCATGATTTCGCTAAATTCGGGACTACGGTGTCCGATCGGGTGTTTGGCCATGGCCAGTAATACTTGTTCTGGTACTGGCGTCGGGCCAGGAATCATTAGTTTGAGCTTGTCTTCCATCTGTAGTTAGTCTTGGTATCTAGGGTTTTTGTGATCTGATGATTGGTTAGTTACTCTGAACTGACCGATGAATTTTTGGATATTACCGGACAAAACCGGAAATTCAAGGTTAATTTAGGGGTTAATTTGGCGTTTCACCACCGCAGCATGGGAGCGGTTATGCCCACCCATGCTTACACGACCAACCCAGCCGCGCTAGATTTGAACTTGCCTTCAAGTCTGTGTATATTGACACCCTGCAGTTAGGACACTCTTTAGTTCGGAGCCATAGCGAGCATGTGTTATTGATGCCGACAGTGGGAGTAACGCTCCTCAGGAGTAGGTAACAATCTCAAAATATATTGGCTCAAATGAGATACTCTGACTAAATTTCTTAGTTTTTTTTTATGAAGTTGACAATTTAATGGGGGAGTCTTCCTGCTGAATCCGGTAAACCATTTTTTGAGTTATGGGCATCCAATTTGACGCTGTTGAGAGACCAGCGATACTCCATTGGCAAGTTGGCTCGCTGACAGCTTTGTTCTAACTGCTTCTGCTGAACTAGGGCTTTACGCAGAGTACTGATCAATTGATGAACCTGCTCTCGCAATTGGGGGTTTTGACTGGTAGCAAATGCTGTTTGGCGCTCTAGCAGTTGGAGCAGCAGTTCGTAGTGAATATAAGATGGAAGGGGAATTGGATCCATGAAATTTCCTGTACCTCGGTGAGTCGGAGTCTGCCATCACAATGGACTATTTTTTTGGGGTATTGGTCACTGATGGCTAAACAAGCTGGCAATAGCAACTGCTGGGTCTGGCTGTTTTACCAATGACTCACCAATGAGGACGGCTGTGGCTCCGGCAGATGCTACCTGATCAAGGTGAGCGTTGGTATGAAGCCCTGATTCACTGACTACCAGAATGCCACGTTCGAGTAGTTGGTTAGCCCTTGCTGCTAGTAATTGACAGGTTGTTTGTAAATCGACGGAAAAATCTTCCAAGTTACGATTGTTTATACCTACTAGGGTAACTCCATCAAGAGATAATACTCGATCTAATTCAGATTGGGTATGGACTTCGATCAAGGGTGTGATCGACAGAGTCTTAGCAATTTTGATAAAGTATTGCAGGTCTTGATCGGAAAGGATGGCTGCAATCAGTAAAACTGCATCTGCTCCGTGACTACGAGCCATGTACATTTGGTAGGGATAGATGATGAACTCCTTACACAGCAAAGGCACGTCTACAGCAGCACGAACTTTTGCCAGGTTTTCCCAACTACCCTGAAAGAAGTTTTGATCTGTCAGCACTGAGATCGCACTAGCGCCACCTTGGCTGTATGACTGAGCAATGGCTACTGGGTCAAAATCTTCTCGAATAACCCCTTTGCTAGGAGATGCTTTTTTGACTTCTGCAATTAGCGCAGGGCTAGTCTTTCCTGATTTTAGGGCTGCTAGAAAGTCTCGGGGGGGTGGTGCTGTTTGTATTCGCTTGCGCAACTCCACTAGGGGCAGACTTTCCCGCATCTGGTCAATTTCTTTCTCTTTGTGCCAGACAATTTCTTCGAGAATATGGTGGGGTTTATCGTCTGGTAGTGCAATTTGATAGTGCAGGCTTTTGATTTTAACTGCTGGATTAGGTGGCCGTCGGCGAATTTGCATCAGTAGTTTTATATAGTGCGTGAGTGCGTCAGTCCCTCAGTGCGTCAGTTTCTCAGTGCGTCAGTACCAAAATCCTTTGTTAATTAGCAATTAACAAAGGATTTTGACTAATGAGTTACAGCTCGTTTGTAAGCTTCGTCGAGTACTTCTGAGAGAGTGGGGTGAGCATGGACTAAGTAGGCGAGGCAGTTGACGGATTGTCTGTTTGCGATCGCATTTGAGGCTTCATGAATTAAGTCGGAGGCGTGGATACCTAGGATGTGGACTCCTAGGACTTCCCCAGTATCTTTACGGTAGATTACTTTCGCTACCCCATCTGCTTCTCCTTCTGCGATCGCTTTAGAATTCCCTTTAAAGTATGATCTTACAACGGATACTTCAAAGCCTTCTTCGGAGGCCAATTTTTTGGCTTGTGGTTCGCTTAGGCCGACGTAGCTGATTTCTGGATGGGTAAAGGCGGCTGCGGGTATGCTCCGGTAGTCTACGGTGCGCTGACGTCCACAGATATTCTCTACTGCGACAATACCTTGAGCAGATGCGGCATGGGCTAACATCATTTTCCCAGTGGCATCACCAATTGCCCAAAGATGGGGTACTGGTTCCCCTGCTGAAAGTACTGCCATGGTGTCATCTACGGGAATAAAACCGCGCCGGTCTGTTTCCACTCCTACAGCATCTAGTCCTAGGTCTTTGGTGGCGGGAATCCGACCTGTAGCGACCAGGCAAGCATCGACTTCCAGCACATCGACTACTTCCTTGGTTTTGGTATCTGCTAGTTCTATTACTACCGGGGAACCGGGAGTTACTTTCATCGCTAGCACCCCAGTATGGGTTTCAATGTCCCGAGGTTTGATCAGGATTCGTGTGGCTAGTTTGGCAATATCAGGGTCAAAGGTTGGCATCAGGTCGTCTAGGGCTTCGATCATGGTGATTTCAGACCCTAGTGCTGTGTAGACATCAGCAAACTCTAGACCAATGTAACCACTGCCCACGATTGCTACCCAATCTGGCAGCCATTCTAGTTTTATGGCATCATCGCTGGTAAATACGGTTTTGCCATCAATCTCAATTCCTGGGGGTACAAAGGGAATTGAACCAGCGGATATCATAATATCTTTGCCAGTGATAGTGGTTTCACCATTTTCTGTAACAACGGTTACTTTTTGAGAAGCAGCTACTTTACCCCAGCCTTTGATAATATCCACACCCAAGCGTTTTAGGCTGTTGGTCAGGTCACCACGAATCTTACTGACTAGATTGCTAGCATGATTTGCGATCGCATTTCGGTCAAACTCAACCCCTGCTACTGTAATCCCAAGGGCATTGAGGTGATGAGCGTCCTGTAGCTCTCGCACTCTACCTGATGCGGCTAATAGCGCTTTAGAAGGGATGCAGCCCCGGTTGACACAAGTTCCGCCCATGTCACCGGCTTCAATAATAGCGGTTTTCAGACCACAGCTAACTGCGTGTAAAGCAGCACCATGACCCCCCACACCAGCACCGATAATCACTAAATCGTAATCAAACTCTTGACTCACATCTATCTCCTAGTCTAGATTGGGTATGTTTTGTTTGTCTTTATTATTTTCAACTTGAGCAATCCAGGATTGCAAGTGCTCAACCATTAAGATTGGTGGGGTGAAGTATGAAGTATCAAGGATCGCAAAGGGAATAGGGAACAGGGAACAGGGAACAGGGAATATGGCATCAAAAATTCTTACAATTCATTCCTTTAGGATCCCTAGGAGGGCGTTGCTGAATTTAGGAATGAATAAGAGTAGAGTGGGCATCCTGCCCGCTCGAAAATAAGGATGAAACTGGCAAGATGCCAGTTCTACGCAAGATGCCAGTTCTACGCAAGATGCC
>NZ_CEYLVT010000356.1:3603-5165 GCF_982860115.1 Moorena sp. | reverse complement strand
ATAGCTGATAGCTGATAGCTGATAGCTGATAGCTGATAGCTGATAGCTGATAGCTTAAAAGTTATATAGTCAACCTTAAAAACCCTTATGGCTGATTCCCAGCAATCCTCAATCCAATTCTTAACTCCGGAAGAATCCGCTGATGTAGACCAAGCATTGCTCTCTTCCCCAGAGAAATTTTTAACTCGTTTAACGATTTCCTCCCTCAGACTGTTGAAGCATATTTCACAAGATACTGGGGTGCCCATGGAAGAGTTGACCCATCAGCAGATCATCGATTGGTTTGAGAAGGATAGTAAGATTCGGCGAGAACAAGGGGTAGAAGCAGCATTTTTGAAATGGTAAGCCGATAAACAGCTAATATTCTCCCCTTGAATAATAGTTGGTAAGTGATAGTTGGTAATTGGTAATTGATAATTGGTAATTGGTAGTTGACGATTATCCACCAACGATTACTCATTACCAACTATCCAGGGATTATTTTGGAAGTGATTAACTGGACTTGATATTATCGGTTGTTTGTTGACAGTTTACTCCATAGTACTGTTAACAAACAATCCCCAACAAAACCTGATAAAAAATCAGTAATTTAGAGCTTATTTATAAAATAAATATTAAATCCTTTGGGTGCGTTAATAATTTTTAACGCACCTATTTAATATACTGCTTCAGCGGCTAATTTTAGTTTTGTCACTAGTAAAAACTTACCAATGGTTTAGCTATCAAGGGCCCTACAGGGATTTAATCCTTACTTTATAAATGACGGTTTAGAGGATTTTGGGTAAAATTAGTGATCAAGATCACATATATGCATTGTCGTAAATCACAGTCTTTCGTGATCTAAACCGATGAAATGGATATAAGTTACCGCTAGCATTCTTAGGTCAGCTGTTAATACTCAAGGAAACGGTGCATCATGAATACTCAAAAAATTCGCTTCGCAGCCATCACGATTTTAGATATTGCTCTATTGTTCACAGCCCCCATCATCATCGAATTATTCTCAAAAATTCCTTAAGTCTAAGAAAGTATGTCTTAGGGATGATGAACGATGAATTGACACATAATATAGCGTTTACAAATGAGATGTAAACCTCAAAGGTCTTTTTTGATTGTTGAATAAAACTCTGGATCTCTTTCTGCTCTTGCCTTTTGCCTATTGTAGGCAAGCCAATTTCTGCCATATCTTTGTTTACAACCTATATAAAAACGCTATAGGCACATAGTTTTGTATTAATCGTTTTTCCAGTACAAGCCCCTAACTCCTAGGATCGGGCTATTCATTATTAATCATTCATCGTTCTTTCTTACTTCACTGATCACTGTCGGGATTAGTGGCATTTCTAGTTCAGTTAATTTTAGATATAAAATAAATTTAAAAATAAATGATCACTTTATTATATGTAATCAATAAAGTAATCAATAAATTTCAAAATCTGATCTTGACCGGAATAATAGTGAGTGTGGGGTTGTGGGCAATACCAGTATCAGCACAGGTAGAGGATGAGCAAGTCAACGCTCTTGTAGAAGCACTGCGGCTTTCGGCACCACCCAATCGCCCG
>NZ_CEYLVT010000356.1:0-3503 GCF_982860115.1 Moorena sp. | reverse complement strand
GAGCTGGACATCTCAATGTACAGGACAGGAAATGACACCTGCACAATTTGAAGCCAACCCGGCAACAGCACGCAGTGTTGTGGCTTGTATCATCAGACGGGAACTAGAGATTGAATTTAGAGATAGTGGCAACAATGAAATGATTGCTGTTCGCCGTACGGCCTGTTGGTGGATGACAGGAAAACCCTCTGGCTGCAACAGTGGCCGAACTGGTGACTATGTCGAGAAAGTAATGGGCTTTTATCAACAGCAGCATAAGTCGTCAATACCAGTATTCGCACCAGTAGAGGATCCGCAAGTCAACGCTCTTGACCCGCAAGTCAACGCTCTTGTAGAAGCACTGCGGCTTTCGGCACCACCCAATCGCCCGAATGATGGCATGTATAGCCAGTGGCAAGTTTTACCTGCCATTATCCCGAGCTGGACATCTCAATGTACAGGACAGGAAATGACACCTGCACAATTTGAAGCCGACCCGACAACAGCACGCAGTGTTGTGGCTTGCATCATCAGACGGGAACTAGAGATTGAATTTAGAGATACTGGCAACAATGAAATGATTGCTGTTCGCCGTACCGCCTGTTGGTGGATGACAGGAAAACCCTCGGGCTGCAACAGTGGCGCAACTGCTGACTATGTCGAGAAAGTAATGAGCTTTTATCAGAACCCTTAACCTTGGCCAAAAGGCCACAGGTGCGCGTTCAACCTTAAAACATTCAACCTTAAACCTACCCGAATGCCTAGGGCGAACAACCTTCAACAGATCATGCCGCTTGTCGCGACAACAACAGTTGAACAAAAGTATCACTAACTGTATGGTCTTTAGTATTCGCTGCGTATTGAATTAAGGTTTCCCGCAAGTGCCAAGCAGTATTCCACGGCAGTAGAGTTGCCAAGAGGAAGTACACACCGCGAAACCTAGGGTCACTGATATGCTTTTTTGGGAAATCATTTCCCTCACCTAGAAACGTATGCACGATGAAAAAGTCCTGGATTTTGTCGTGGCGGAAGTACCATTCTTTTCGATCATTGCCTGCATGGTCAACGAACATACGACAAACTACCATTTTGTGGCGTTCCATGCAAATCAGTTCTTCAAACCATTTGTCAGCTGGTATAGCTACCTGGTCTTGCAAGCGCATCTGGTAAACTGCTTCAGCAAATGCCTCTAGGGGAAATTGTCTCAGATAGAGTTCTTCATACTCCTGAGCCATATATTGATACTGCTGTTGCTGCAAATTCAGCAAGTCTGGTTTCTGCCCATAGGCTATCATCTGAGCCACTATGGTCAGGTCCATCGGGTTAGACAACATCCGACGCACAGCTCTCTGTTCTTCTTCTGATTGGTACTCATGTAAAACGGTGTCAATATACTTTTCGCAGGCTTGTTTGTACTTTATACCCGAGATGGGAGCATCTGGGGGCATAATTTTATAGCGGGATAGTAAAAATTCCTTAATCTGCTTAGGTTTCAATGGTTGCAGTACATAGGTCGTAGCGGAGGAAGGAGTCTGCCACTCCATGGATTGGGTCCCGATGATAATATTGCCCTTGAAGTAACTTTCCACAAAAGTGGTAATTATCGCTCGTGTATCTGGAGTGACTTCATTGAGTCCATCAATACAGATATCAAGGGCATCACTGTAAATCAGGTCTCGCAAGAAACCAGAGTCTTGGGCGAATCCATGAAGTTTTGCTTGAATCGCTTCGATCACGCCATTAGCGCATTTCTCAGCAGGTAAATAGACGATGATTCGCTTAGATGATTTCGCTAAGTTGCGTAGAAACATGGATTTCCCTAATCCTGATTCCCCTTCCAGGACAATGGGTAATTCCAGATCCGGTATTGCTTCTTGAATGGGTTGGATGATATTTTTTCCCTTGCGCTGGACTTCCAAGTCAGGAAAGTAAGCTTGTTCATCAAAGTTTTCTAAATCTGCATCTGACAGCAAGGATTCCTGGAACGGGGCAAATAACTTGGAGCGTAGAAAGGGAATCCAAGTTATGGCTATACCCACATACCCCAGTCCAAAAAACTTCCGCACCCAGGGATTCCAAAAGAAGATAGCTTGGACTTGGGGGGATTTGGGATAAAGCAGTATTAGTCCAAACCAAAATAGCATATGAGTTAGCCAGATAATCACCCCTCGCCCAAAAATTTTCTGATTACTACGAGAATCCTGTTCTTGCTGGAGATTATCAAGACCACCACGAACCGTTTCTATCCATCTATCTTGAAAAATTGTATCGGTGTCTTGCTCTAGCCGTTTGATAACTGTTTCAAATTGCAGTATGGATGTTTGCAATTGCACTTTGGTGAGCTGACGCTTGTGTTTCTCAAGCTTAGAAGCAATTTGGACAAGGGCAGAGGCGGCGGAATAGCGAACATCGATAGATTCATCTTTCAACAGGATTATTAAGTGAGGAACAGCCTGAGTCCCTTCCGTTCCCATCTTTCCTAGAGCAGAGGCGGCATTATAGCGAACATAGACTGAGTTATCCTGAAGCAACTCAATTAATAGAGGCAGAGCATCCTTAGCTGGCTCTCCAATTTCCCCTAGTATCTCGGTAACGTAAATCCGGATCAGAATAGATTTATCGTTTCTGAGTTGCTCAATCAGCTGAGGAGCAACATCTTTAGTTTTCTCGGCAATCTGCTCTAGGGCATTGACACTAGTCCTGCGAACCGATAAGGATGTTTCATAGTTTAGGGCTTCAATCAGGTAAGGTATAGCTGACTTGGCTGCCTCTTTTTTATGCCCTAGGGCATAAGCAGCGTTAGCACGAACCTCAGCAGATTTATCATTCCTCAAGACTTCAATGAGCTGAGGTACAGCCTCATGGGTTTTATTTCCCAAGTTGCCTAGGGCATAAGCACCATTGGCACGAACTTCAGCAGATTCATCCTTAAGTGCATGAATTAGATCAGGGATAGCCTGATAAGATGCTTCTCCCATCAATCCCAGAGCAGAAGCCGCTTTCGCACGAACTGCCGCTGAGTCATCGTTCTTTAGGGCTTTAATCAACCAAGGGACAGCTTCATCCGCTTCCTCTCCCATACTCCACAGAGCAAAAGCAGCTCCCTCCCGAACTGCCGCAGATTTATCCGTCTTCAGGGCTTCAATCAGTAAATAGACAGATTTTGGACCACATTGGACTATAGCTTGTTTAGCGGTTGTATTGTTTATATCGTTGAATCTGGCGATATTAGTCTTAATCTCTGCTTGAGTACACCCTTGAGCTAAGCCAGGACTACAGGGCAGCAGTAGCAATGAGCAGCCCAGTAAAAACACCTTGAGCACTGAGGAAGTGGGTTGTTTGATGCACCTAATCATAGAAGTTCTCCAAGGTTTCGTGAGTATAGATACAAACAATCTCTTCACAAATCCAGTTTTATTTCTCTGAGGGGCTATAAAAGTACCCCCAAGGGTACTCTTGAGGATTCCCCCTGAGGGGGTGACAACAAGGCATTAAACTAGACAGGGTATGGGGTGTGGGGTGTG
>NZ_CEYLVT010000355.1:0-5195 GCF_982860115.1 Moorena sp. | reverse complement strand
TGGCGAGAATTGAAGAGTTTAGAGGGGCATTTCTGGCATTGCCTATGGGCGGGATGATCTCGTCTGTGATAACTGAGGGCTTTTGTCCTTCTTGTTTCTTTTCATTATCTGCATCAATCATCCCCATGTTGTGCAAAATAAAATTTTTTTCTGTGGCGACTTCTGGCTCAGGGGACGCTATCTCTCTATCCCAGACATCTATATCTTGAAGGTCTGACCTCTGCAACTCTTTACTTTGATCAGAGGGAGGATGATCTAGTGGGGTTGACCCTCCCCAGATCATCTCCACAAGGTGGGACTGTTTCCTTCTTTTAGATTCTGGATGAGTAACGGAAGAAGGAGAGGATTGGGGAGGGGGGGAAGAAGAGGAAGATGAAGAAGAAGAAGATAATGTTTTTTTGTTATCTTGTATTTCGTTTTTTTTCGTATTGTTTTTATTATCTTCTTTATACTGTTTATGATAATAAATTATTTCTGCTTCTACAAGAGGGGTGATAAATTCATAATTATCGGATAATTTACATTGAGTGTTATCATCATAATTATTAACAAAACCTTCTCCTTCTTCTACTCTGGGCTCAACCGGATTAAGGTTTTGTTTTGGGTCACTATTACTCAACTTGGGATTGGGGAATGACTCGATGAATGAATCCAGGGAAGACCAGTTATCTATCACAATGTATTGTGTATCAGCTTCTTTTTGTTCTTTTCCGTTGCCGAAGATAGAAGATTGATTGTGAATTGTCAATTGTGAATTTTGAGTTGAACACTTCAGGTCAGCTAGTTGTTGCAGAGCCATAGAAGGTTGACCGCCTTGAGTCCTATCCCCTTCTAGCACCGCTGCTTGTGCTGCAACGAAATCACACAAAGCGGTCTTGGCAATGGTGAGCACCTGATCGGGATGGTTGTCTAGGGCTGCGATCGCATTTTTGGCAATAGCGGCAAATCCTGGTAAATCAATGGATTCCCCTAACCCCAAGAAAACCTCTGCTTGGTTGCGAACTGTGATGCTGATTTCAGTGGGATTGTCACTATTTAGGGCAGCTTGGATTAAGTCTAACCCTTGACTAACCCCCACTTCAAAAATGGACTGGGTGACGTCGAAGCCCAATTCTACTGAGGTGGGCAGATAGGATTCGAGATCAAAACAGTCTCCCAGCTTCTCTTGGAGTTGGGCAACAACAGCAGCAGTTCGATTCTTGATTTCGGTGTCATCGATTTGCCTCCCTGTGAGTTCAGCGGTTAGAGGTAGGCGGAGACACTCATAAGCTTGAAACAGTAAGGCTTCTATTTGTGGATCAATGTACAAGTCTGGGTTAAAGAGAGCTTTGAAAACATCCTCCAAGGAGTGAGCCACAGTGGCAATTGTTTCCAAACCAATGCTAGCTGCTGCGCCTTTGAGGGTATGGGTAGTCCGCATCAAGTTGTTGACTTTATTGATGCTATAGTTTTCTGACAAACTCAGCAAATCCTCTTCCAAGACTTGCAGCAGTTCCGGTGCTTCCTGGAGAAAGTAGCGATAGCTTTGCTCACGAATTTTCGGGTCATTAGTCATTAGAGCAGTTATCAATTGGGTGAGGTATTTTATTCTTAGGGAGTAGGGAGTAGGGAGTAGGGAATCGGAACCCACCCCTAACCCCTCCCAGGAGGGGAACGGGAATCGGGAATCGGGAAAAAATAATGTGTAGATCATTACTATGATAAACGCTAGTGATTAGTCATTTTAAACTTACCAATTGCTAATGGAAAATTGACAATTAACAGTTGTAATTTTCCATTAACAAAGGACTACTCAACCTTGAACTGGTCAGCAAAAGGACTACTCAACCTTAAACTGGTCAGCACTGGCTTGAAGATTCTTCGCCATGGCGAGGAGTTCTTGGAAAGACTTAGAAATTTCCATGGCATCGGAAGACGTCTTGTTGGCAATTCCTGCAACTTCAGTCATGGTAGTGGTCACGGATTGGAACTCTTGGGTCTGTACCTGGGTGGCTTGGGTAATACCCTCTACAAGCTGGCTGATTTGGCTGGTGGCGTCAACAATGGCATTGAGAGTTAGACGGGTATCTTGTACCATTGCAGTTCCTTGGGCAACCTGTTGAATACCTTTATCCATGGCTGTAGACACCTCAGCGGTACTCTTCTGGATATCCTGCACCAACTGCTCAATCTCAGTGGTGGCTTCCGCTGACTGACGGGCTAGAGAACGCACTTCATCGGCAACAACGACAAAACCCCGTCCGTACTCACCGGCCCTGGTGGCTTCAATGGCTGCATTCAAGGCTAGCAATTGGGTCTGATTCGTAAAGTTGCTAATCAGGTTTACTACCCTCGAAACCTTTTGGGACGATTCGCTGAGGCGTTTGAGCCGTTTGCTGGTTTCGGCCACTGTTTCCCGGATTTCGAGAATTCCATCTACAGTACGGTTCATTGCTGCATCTCCTGCTTGGAGAGTTTGGTTAGCAGTTTGGACTGCCACTTCCACCTGTTGAGCACTCTGACCGACAGCTTCTGTAGAATTAACCATGGTCTGGATGTGCTCTGTTGCTTGACCAAGAGCCATAAATTGCTGCTGGGCTTGGGCTGTGAGCTTCGCAATGTTTGATTCCCTGTCAACAGACGTTTGGGCAACTTTCCTGGAGGCTTGTTGCACTTGAGTCACGATCCGGCGCAGGCTTTGTAAAGTGTTGTTGTAGGCATCAGCAATGGTACCGACTTCATTGTTGGTGACCGGAGCTCGGACGGTGAGGTCTCCTTCTAGAGCTGGTCGCACGGCTGAGAGCAACTGCATTACCTCCCGCTGTACTGCTTCTTTGTCGGCTTTCTCCCGTTGTGCTGAATTAGTGAGCTGCTCAGACTGGTCTTGGATTTGTGCGAGATACTCAGCCTGTTGCAGGGCTGCACCTACTTGCACCCCAATTTGAGCCAGGGCGTTGAGTTCAAACTCTTGCCAGTTACGAGGACCAGTATTTTGGTAGGTACCCAGTAAACCCCATAAGGTTCCTTCAATAAAAATCGGTGCCAGCATATAAGCCTTAACCTCATATTCCTCTAAGGTTTCCAGATAATCGTCAGAATAACCAAAGGTGTAAATGTCATCAACTGCCACGCTTTTACGATTGCGATACTGACCTTCCTGGGTGTCTTGTAGATAAGTATCGGGCCAGAAGGCTTGCATATTGGCTCCCACCCATGGCAACCAACCGGTGGTAACTGCCTCAGCCACAAACTGACCAGTCCAATCTCGATTGAATTGATAGACGGCTACGCGATCGCATTTGAGCAGCTGTCGGACTTGTTGGGTTGTGATACCATAGATTGTATTTGCATCCCGAGACTGGAATAGCTTACCGACTATTTTGGTTACCCCCTGAGCGATTTGAGCCGCTTTGGTGAGTTGGGTAGATTGGGCTCGCACCTGATCTAGGTAATGGGATCGCTGCAAGGCTAATCCCAAGGAATTACTAATTTGGAGCATCAGGGTGACATCAGTATCAAGCCACTGACGGGGTCCGGTATTTTGGTAAGCGGCTAGTAGCCCCCAGAGCTTGTCACCTTGAAAAATCGGCATAATCAGATATGCCTTGGTTTGGAATTTTTCCAGAGTGTTGATGTAGCAGGGAGCAAAACCCATGGTGTAGATGTCATCAACCTTCTTGAAGTGTTCACCTCGGGCGAAGTCTCCACCCTGGGTGTCTTGTAAGTATGTATCAATATGATGACGAGAATTAACAGTCAAGGCTGTAACGTTGCAGCGCTCAGAAGCCGTTAGATCCACCTTCAGGCGGTCGTCTGTTTCTTGTTCAGTGATCAAAGAAAGCCAGCCAGGGGCAACGGATTCAGCCACAAATTGACCACTCCAGTCGGAGTTAAAGCGATAGATCACTACCCGGTCAGCTCCCAACACTTGCTGTAACTCTTTGGTGATTCTCTCGAAGATACTGTAAACATCTAGAGACTGGGACAAATTGTTGCTAAGGCTTGCGACTACTCGCTCCCGCACAGCACCTTGGGCAAGCTGGTGGGACTTGGTCTCCACTTGCTCCAGGTAGCTCAATTGCTGTAGGGCTACCCCAAAGTGCAGGGCAATCTGCTTGGCAAAATCAATCTCATATTCCTGCCATTGACGGGGCTGACTGCATTGGTGAATGCACAACAATCCCCACAATAATGGTCCTTGAAGTAGGGGGACAACTAGATTAGCCCGGACTTGGAACTGAGCTAGCAGCTCAATATGGCAATCACTCAGTCCAGCATTGTACACATCAGCAACCGCTTGCACTCGTCCTTCGGTGTAGTGAGGGGCATACTGTTCACCAAAGCAGTGGTCGTTAACTTTGATTCCTAGCATGGCATCGTAGCCTGATGCCACATCCTCAGATACCAATTCCCCATCATCAAAGCCAGAGTTAGGGTAAAACCGAAATACACCCACCCGGTCAACCTGAAGAAGCTTACGAATTTCGATAGCAGTTGTCTTGAAAATGGTATCGAGGTTTCGAGACTGACCGATCTTGTTGATGATTCTAACTACCCCTCGCTCGATCCGTGCGGTTTTAGCGACCTGGGTGGATTTGGCCTCTACTTGGGCCAGGTACTCTGTTTGTTGTAGAGCAACTTCAAAGTGTAGGGCAATCTGCTTGACAAAATCAATCTCATACTCCTGCCATTGACGGGGCTGACTGCATTGGTGAATGCACAACAATCCCCACAGTTCAGTGCCTTTACACAATGGCACCACCAGGTTAGCCCGGACTTGAAACTGAGCTAGTAGCTCAATGTAGCAATCACTGAGGTCCCCATTGTAGATATCAGCAACTGTGTGTACTTGCCCTTCGACATAGTGGGCGGAATACTCTTCACTAAAGCAATGGTCGTGAATCTTCTTACCCAGCATGGCATCGTACTCATTGGCGACATCTTCAGACACCAACTCTCCATCGTTATAGCCAGACTCAGGGTCAAACCGAAACAGACCCACCCGGTCAGCCATCAGGAGCTTACGGATTTCTATGGTTGTGGTCTTGAAAATGGTATCCAGTTGCCGAGATTGCCGGATCTTGTTGATGACTCTGACCGCTGATTTTTCTAGGTCTGAAGCCTTTAACAGTTGGCTGGATTTTGCGCGCAGTTGATCAATATACTCCGTTTGCTGGAGGCCAACCCCAAATTGTCGGCCCATCTGAGCCAGTATA
>NZ_CEYLVT010000354.1:0-5202 GCF_982860115.1 Moorena sp. | reverse complement strand
GTCAGCGGTCAGCGGTCAGCGGTCAGCGGTCAGCGGTCAGCGGTCAGCGGTCAGCTATCATGCAGACGTAACTCACATTAAACAAATGGTTACTTGTTTTATTCAAAAGCTAATAGCTGATAGCTGATAGCTGATAGCTTAAGTCATCACTCAATAGTAATTAATCCCTTGTGAATTGACAATTGGGTAGTAACCATTGACAATTAACAAGCAATTTTCTGCTTGCAATTATGGCCACTAGCAATCAATTGGAGTCTTTACTCCTACAACTCGATGACCGCAGCTACAAATCCTACAGAGATATCAAGGGCAGCTATAAGTTTCCAGATTTCACTCTAGTCATTGACAGGGTTCAGGGAGACCCCTTTGCCTCTCCTAGCCAAGTGCGCGTGTACTTACCCCAGTCAGTGGCTGGTTTTCCCAGTGAGCTCTATCGCACTGACAGCCGAGCCATCGCCCTAGAGGATTATCTAACTCGCTCATTTGATTGGGTAGCTGGGGAAATGAGCTGTCGGCGGGGTACCGGAAATAGTGGCTTGATTGCTATTACCCGTGTCGGACAATCCGTGCTGGAGCGCACCTCCGCTTTGGTGAGTGATGAAGGGCTAGAAATCCGGTTTGTGGTAGGATTACCAGCTCGTGGTCGTCGGATTTCTGGGCGTCAGGCCGCAGAAATGCTATGCCAAGATATCCCTGATATTATAGAGCAATCCATCAAGTATGAAGTCCTCGATCCCGCTGCCATTAAGCATCATGTAGAAACAGTGGAAGATGCAGATTGGCTGCGTCAACAGCTGGCAAGCCGTGAATTAGTTGCCTTTATTCCTAACGGTGCCATTTTGCCACGCTCCAGTGGGGTGGATGACAAACCATTGCAAGAGGATGCGATCGCATTTCAATCTCCCAAGACACTTCAAGTAGCATTCACTTGCCCCAATCGAGGATTAATTACCGGTATGGGAATCCCAGAAGGGATCACCTTGATTGTAGGAGGTGGCTATCATGGCAAATCCACAATGCTCAAAGCCATTGAATTAGGAGTTTACAATCATATTCCTGGAGATGGACGGGAATTAGTAGTCACCAATCCCACCGCTGTCAAGATTCGGGCTGAAGATGGTCGGGGGATTTCTGGTGTAGATATTTCCCCATTTATTAATCAGTTACCTCACGGTCGCTCCACTGAAAAATTTTCCACCACCAATGCCAGTGGTAGCACCTCCCAGGCCGCAAATATTATCGAAGCTCTGGAGGCCGGTACCAAATTACTGTTGGTAGACGAAGACACAGCAGCAACTAACTTTATGATTCGCGATCGCCGTATGCAGGAGCTGATTGCTAAAGATAAAGAACCCATTACACCATTTATTGATAAAGTCAAACAGCTCTATACCGAGTATGGTGTCTCTACTATATTAGTCATGGGAGGCAGTGGAGATTACTTTGATGTAGCCGATACCGTGATTGCCATGGACAACTTCCAACCCCAGGATGTCACCGAAAAGGCTCAGTTAATTGCCGAAAAATACTTTACCGAACGCACCGCTGAAGGCGGGAAAAACTTTGGAACTATTACCCCACGAGTACCATTAGCCGATGGGATTGACCCCAGTCGTGGACGCAAAGCCGTAAAATTAAAAGTCCGAGATGTAGATGAAGTAGGGTTTGGTGCAGAAAATATTGATTTATCTGCTGTTGAGCAGATTGTAGAAGTAGGTCAGTTAAGAGCAATTTCCAAAGCTCTTGTTTATGCTAAAGAGAAGTATATCGATGAACGGTTGACCCTATCGGAAATTTTAGATCTGGTGATGAAAGATATTGAAGAAGAAGGATTGGATGTACTAACTTTTTTTCCTGAAGGGGATTTAGTCCAATTCCGCCCCTTGGAATTAGCAGCAGCTCTGAATCGATTGCGGACCCTGTCAGTACTTTGAGGGTAATTCCGCTTAACAGTTCTTTTAAAATTATCAATTACCAATTATTGAACTGATGCAAATAGAAGACTATTTTGATTTTATTGCTCCTGATGATATTCGGATCAAGGGAACGCGAGTGGGCATTGAAAATGTGCTGTATGAGTACATTTACCGGAATCGTACTCCAGAAGAAATTCTTAACTGTTTTTACACCATTACCTTGGAGCAAGTTTATGCCACAATTATTTACTACTTAAACAACAAAGAAGTTGTCAGCGAATATATCTCTGACTGGCTGGAATGGAGTCATCAGCAACAAAAAGCTCAAGAACTAAATCCTCCTCCAGGCATAGTTCGATTACGAAAATTAAAAGCAGAACAAGAAGCGAAGAATAAAGCCTATGAGTCTGAATTATCTGCTGGATGAAAATGTAAATCCAGTCTATCAGATTCAACTACGTCGGCAAGCACCTGATTTAGTTGTCAGAGCTGTTGGAGATCCAGCCACTCCACCAAAAGGTACACAAGACCCAGAAATTCTATGCTGGTGTGAGGAATATGATTTTGTATTGGTAACCAATAACCGCAAGTCAATGCCTGTACACTTAGCAGATCACCTAACTGAAGGTAGACATGTACCAGGAATTTTTATTCTAAGTCCAAAGTTGAATATCGGTGAAACTATTCAACAGCTCATCTTTATAGCTGAGGCATCATTTGAAAATGAATACCAAGACCAAATTGTTCATTTGACAATGATATAAACTGATTACATAGCGTTGGTTAATTAAGGTAAGGTTTTGCACCCCTAGCCCCCTAAAATTAATGCAAGATCACAGTACCATGGCTTAACGGCAATCATCCCATCATGCCCATACGTCAAACCTTAGATTTACCAAACATCCAACTGTCTTACCTAGAATGGAACCAAGGCCAAACTCCCTTGTTACTCTTACATGGCTTAGCAGACCATAGCCTAGTGTGGTCTAGCCTCGGGGATTACCTTGCCCCAAAGTATCATATCGTTGCTCCAGATCTGCGCGGTCATGGGGAAAGTAGCAAGCCAGATCAAGGCTATACCTTTGATGATCACATCGCCGATTTAGAAGCCTTAATGGATCACCTAGGATGGTCTAGTGCTCATATCCTCGGTCACTCCTGGACTGGTAAATTAGTTCCGATCTGGGCTAAGCAAAATCCATCCCGATTGCGCAGCCTGATTTTGGTAGATCCCTTTTTCATGGGGAAAATTCCGATGTTTTTGAAGGTTCTCTTTCCCCTACTGTTCCGTGTCTTGCCTTTTGTGAAAGCCATGGGACCCTTTGTTAGTTATGAGCAAGGGGTAGCACAAGCTCAAGAATTAAAACAATACCGGGGTTGGAGTCCCTTTCAGCAACAAGTCTTTAAAGCCAGCATTGAACCTAAACCTGATGGCAGTTGGGGCAGTAAATTTGTGGTTCAGGCGAGAAATGAGATTTTTGAAGACGTGATGCGCGTAGCAGGACTAACGGAAATTATTGAAATTCCTACAGTATTGATAGTACCAGAAAAGGGTCTTAATCGTTCCGATGGGCAACTAAAACCCTATAAAACTTATTTAAAAAATTTAACTATTCGTCAAGTGCCTGGCAATCATTGGCCATTTTTAGTAGAGCCGGAAGAGTTTAATCGGGCTGTAGAGGTATGTTTGGAAGAGCAACAGCAAAAGCCATCTAAGCTTGAGTAATCAATGTTTAATCTGATGTTTCAGGATTAAACCATATTAGAATTCAATTTTATTCCCCCCACTCCCTACTCCCTACTCCCTACTCCCTAAAAACCAGAAATTTTTACCTCACAAGTCGTAGAATTGGTATAATTAAGTAGTACTAAAGGGACTAATAAAGGAGAGTTATGAGCGTTTTAGGGAACATTATCTGGTTAATCTTTGGGGGTTTAGTGGTTGGTGCCGGTTACATTATCGGTGGATTAGGGATTTGTCTGACTATTATTGGCATCCCCTTTGGAATACAAGCTATCAAGCTGGGCATCGCTAGTCTAGCACCATTTGGCAGAACGATTGAGGAAACCTCAGAGGTTGGTAGCCTCCTCAATATGATTTTTAACATTATCTGGGTGATCGCCTTTGGCTGGGAGATTGCCATTGCTCATTTGGTATCAGGGCTAATTTTAGCGATTACAATTATTGGCCTTCCCTTTGCCCAACAGCATTTTAAATTAATTCCCCTGTCTCTATTTCCCTTCGGTAGAGAATTGCGCTAAATTTTCTAGTCAATACTTTTGTATTTATGGATAACACAGTTTTATTTGGTATGGGCACTTTGCAGGAGTGGCTAACAGTATTAGGTTATGCATCCTTAATTGCTTTTGTTTTTTGGCGCGTGATGCTCACAAAGCCGAAGTGATAGCTATTGATATACTATCGCAAAGGGAACAGGGAACAGCGGATCTGGGAACAGGGAACAAAAATTATCACAATTCATTTAGCTTGTAGGGTGGGCAAAAAGCGATGCAGCGCGGTCTTGATGCAGTCGCTCATGGGGAAACCCCATGAGCGACTGCATCAAGACACAGTTTGGTTCAAATGAGTATTCTAGATAATATTACTTTGCCCACCCTACTTTAATTGGTATTTTTTTTACTACAAGATCGCGAACGCATTACAATATTGCGATCGCGTAGCGGCTCTAAAAGAGCATCGCACTCGATTTTTTGGCATCAGACTATAAATCTTAGGGAAAACCCATGACCAATTTAAGTCTACGAGATATTCCTGAGGAGCTTTACCAACAGATCAAAGCAATGGCTGCCCGAGAACGCCGTTCTGTCAATCAACAGATTTTGGTGTTATTGGAGCGGTCTGTGCGACTCTCCCAACGACCACCAGCAGAGGTTCTCGAAGGCATTGATCGCACTAGAGAAACAATCTTTGCCCGAATTGGTATTATGCCTGATTCAGTGGAGCAAATTAATCAAGACCGGAACCGATAATGCTATTGGTGATTGATAGTCTCTCTTCTTTTCCCAATCTCCCCACACCTCCCACCCTACACCCTACTCCCTACACCCTACACCCTACACCCTACTCCCTACACCCTACTCCCTATTCCTCACAACCAATTTCCCAGCAAAATAAAAGCCGACCAGTAAAAGGGGTGATTAAATTGCTGCCTCTGCAACAGCTCCTGTTGAGATTCACGCAGAGCTTCAGCCTTGGTAACCTTGCCTGTGGCTAACCTCTGATAGAAGCGAGTCATTAACTCTGTAGTGGCTACATCGTCCACAG
>NZ_CEYLVT010000353.1:3612-5246 GCF_982860115.1 Moorena sp. | reverse complement strand
AATCGGGAATCGGGAATCGGGAATCGGGAATTGGGAATCGGGAATCGGGAATCGGAAAAAAATCTTCTAAGGGAGTGCAGTTTCTTCGACTGGACGTACAATTATTGGTGTATTACTTTGATCTGGATTAAAGATGGCATCAAGGGCCTCTTTTAGATTTTGAGCCATAATAATTTGGTTTTGATAAACCACAATAACTCGTACTAATGTTGGGAGACTATTTTGCTCAGCTTCTATATACAATGGCTCAACATACAGTAGCGATTGCTCGATGGGAATAACCAAAAGATTCCCCTGAACTGCTCTTGACCCTTTTTGATTCCATAAGGAAATTTGTTGAGAGATGACTGGATCTTGATTAATCAGAGCTTCAATTTGCTCTGGTCCATAAATTAGTTGTTGCTTGGGAAACTGATAAAGTAATAACTTGCCATATTGATCTCCATCAGAGCGACCAGCTAACCAACCAATTAAATTATTACGACCTGTAGGTGTATAGGGGTGGAGCAAGATAAATTCTTCTGATGTCTCCTTTTGCAGTTTCATGATAATGTAGTAAGGCTCTACTGGTTGAGATTTACCAGCATAAATTTCCTGGGGAATCCGCCACAAATCCTCTTGGTTGTAAAAGACCTGGGGGTCAGTCATGTGATATGATAACAACCGCTCAGATTGAATGTTAAATAGATCAATGGGGTAGCGCAGATGAGTCCGCAAGGTGGTGGGCATCTCATCCAGTGACTTGAAGAAATTCGGGAAAATCTTACTCCAGGTTTGAATAATCGGGTCTTCTGGATCAGCTATGTAGAAACTAACATCGCCATTGTAGGCATCAATAACCACTTTTACGGAGTTACGGATGTAGTTAAACTGGTTGTCACCTGGGTCGGCATAGGGGTAGCGATCGCTTGTGGTGTAGCCATCCACCATCCAGTATAGATAATTCTCATTGACCCCTGATTCGCTTTCAGAGGTATCAGCAATTACCAGGTAGGGGTCAGCGTCATAGCGTAAAAAGGGAGCGATCGCTTGAATCCTTTGCCGAATATTACGGCGGAACAGTAACTTTGTTTCGGGTGTGAAATTTCCAGTCAGTAACATCTGCCAGTCTTTGAGATACTGGGCAAACACTAACCGCCGCCAAAAGGAGTTTAGGCTAACACCATCAGTGCCATCGTAGGTGTTGTAAACGTTGTCGTCTCCACTGGGATAGTCTAATTCCTGAGTTTTGGTGGAGGTCATGATATAGTTATTGGTCAGTTCTCCGTAGTAAATCCGGGGTTGACCAATGGGGATACTATCACGAATCTCTGGAGAGGATGTATATAAGCTTCCTTTGGCTCCTTCATCTGCACCAGAACCGATGTCTTTAATAAAGTAATATGGCAATCCTCCTTCTCCTACCTGATTCACGGCAGAGAGGGTAAAGCCATAGCCATGGGTATAGACTAAGTGTTTGTTAACCCAGGTTTGTGCTTGTTTGGGCACAGCATCATAGTCTAATTCCCTTGCAGCAATCAGTACTTGTTGTTTTTGAGTTTGTGAAGGTTTTATCAGGGTTAAAGGTTGAAGGTTGTTTGGTTGAAGGTGATTGGGTTGAAGGTGATTGGGTTGAAGGTGATTGGGTTGAAGGT
>NZ_CEYLVT010000353.1:0-3512 GCF_982860115.1 Moorena sp. | reverse complement strand
GGTTGAAGGTGATTGGGTTGAAGGTGATTGGGTTGAAGGTGATTGGGTTGAAGGTTATTGGGTTGAAGGTTATTGGGTTGAAGGGGGTTTTTTGAACTTTCAACATTCAACTTGCTAACATTCAACCAGTTAATATTCAACCAGTTAATATTCAACCAGGCAAGATTCAACTTGCTAACATTCAACTTGCTAACATTCAACTTGCTAACATTCAACTTGTCATCAACATTCAACTTGCTAACCTTCAACTTGTCATCAACATTCAACTTGCTAACCTTCAACTTGTCATCAACATTCAACTTGCTAACATTCAAGCCAGCCTTTAACTGGTTTGGATTAACTTTAATGGTGTAGCGATCAACATTGGCGTCGGGAAATTTATAGTAAAGTCTCAGTTGTTGCAGCTGACGATTACTTTGTAATAAGGGGCGGGTATCCCACAGGGGAATGTTGTCGATGGTTAGGTGATTTTTTTCTAGATCGGTGCTGGTCAGATTACCTTGGGGGTTAAAGGTTTCAACTTCAATACTATCCAGCTCAAAAGCTGCTCTGGTTAGGGCAATAGTCCGAGCAATATAGGGTCGTTCTAAGGCTAACTCGTTGGGTTCGACTTTAAACCGTTGCACTGCTGCGGGTAAGATTACCCCAGCAATCCCCCATATACCTAGGTATAAGCCGAGTATCCACAATGCTACTGGTATTTTGGTGGGCAGGCGGCGTATCCAGACAATTGACCTCAAGAGTAACAACAGTGCGATCGCAAAGGCCAGAATGCTCAATCCGGTATTAAAGGGCAACTTGACTGAGACATTGGTGTAACCGGCACCGTAAGCCACACCACGGGTTGAATAGAGTAAATTGTACCGGGAAAGCCAATAGTGGAAGGCTGTGATTGCGGACACAGCAGACCCAAGGCCATACAGGTGCCGTAGTTGGTTTTGGGAAAATCCCGGAAATTTACCATCTGAAAGACTATTACCCGAGGTTAAGTAAATTAGCCATACTGCCACTAGACCAAAGAGAAATAATCCCCCTAGCCAAAAATCCAATAGTTGCCATAGGGGTACACCAAATACATAGAAACCGATATCCTGTCTAAATAGTGGCTCGGTAGTGTTAAAGGCAGTGGGATAGAGATACTCTAAAATTCTGCCCCATTGTTCTGAGATCACCATCGCCCAGGAAAAACTTAGTGCTAGGGCGATCGCTCTTAACCACAACTGAGTATTCACCATTAGCCCTAGCATCACTGCGGAGATCATCCCCAGCTGCCAAACTAGATAGCTTCTGGATTCCGATAAAAATAGCTTTCCAAGAGATACCCAACCCAAGGGTGATGGTAAGGGGGGTGTTGCTTCACTCAGAAAGGTGGCTGACAAGGTTTTCCGATGGAAATCCCAAACGAAAAAGGCGGTTTTTCCGTAGTACAACAGCACCACCCCAACTAATAAACTGAGTGCTAGGGCAAAGGGCAAAAGCGATCGCAATCTGAAGGCTGGGCGTTTTCTAGAAAATTTTCTATCCGCTCTCACTCCCGATTTCACGATGGGGGAGGGTGAGTTTAACTGTGTTTGGTTAAGGGTTAACGATGAAGAGTCAAGAGTTTTAAACCCTTTTAGCCAGGTAATCTCGAGGTCTGCTAAATTTTTCGGATGCTTGAATTGGTTGGCTAAGGATAAATTCGTCAGCAAAAACCCCAATGATAGGATAAATACAATTACCCACAAACTCAGCTGGGTCTGCAAACGCAGCACGAAAGCGGATAGATAATCCACTTCCGTGAACCATAAAATTTCTGCTACCAGGTGAGATAGCAAATTCCAAGCTATCCATATACCGAGTAGCCCAGTAACCCAGCGAGAGAGTTTGGTCATTTGTCTTTAGTTTTGAGTCATTACCAGGATAGCGTGGTTCCTGAAAAACCCAAGACTTCCCGACTTTCTCACGAATCACTAACTGCTAAATTGGTTGCTTGCCATTATCTAAATTAAATAGCATTTGTAACGATTCCATGGCCAAGCGTCGGGTTTCAATATCTTGCTGTGCTCGTAATTGCACCATCGGGTCATGAAGGATTTTGTTAACAATCCCTCTGGTTAGGGCTTCGATCACTTCTTGATGTTTTTCGGCAAATTCTGACCCAAGACGGGATAGGGCTTTCTCTAGCTCTTGCTCACGGATTGTTTCGACCTTGCTGCGCAAGCTGCTAATGGTAGAAACGGTTTCTAGGGAACGCCACCAGATGTCAAAGGCTTCCACTTCTTGGTATAAGAGTTCTTCTGCTTCCATGGCCATCTTACGACGGCTTTCTTGATTCTGTGCTACTACTGCTTTTAAGTCATCCACGTTGAATGAGTGGACAGTCTCTAGCTCATCAACATCCGCTGCTACATTACGAGGCACAGAAATATCAATTAGCATTAATGATTGGCTAGTCTGCAACACTCCTTCTAAATTCGAGCGAGTCAGGAGTGGTTCGGTGGCACCAGTGCTAGTAAATACGATATCTGACTCGGCAACCACTGTCATCATATCTGACAAGGCATGGAGTTTTAGCTCTGCTTTGGGAAACCCTTGGGCTAACTCTTCAGCCCGTTTGGTGGAACGATTCAGAATTGAGATATCTACGGCACCTTTGGCCAGCAGATGTTTCACCAGTAAGCGCGACATCTTGCCAGCACCAATAATTGCTATTTTATAGGGGGTCAAAGAGGTGCCATAAAGGGTCTCTACCTTCTGCTGAGCTAACTCTACTGCGGCTGAGCTAATGGAGACTGCCCCTGTTCCAATACTGGTTTCGGTGCGAACTCGCTTACCGGCAGTAATTGCTTGTTTAAACAGTTTATTAAGTAGACGTCCAATTCCCTTGTGTTGCTGACCAAGTTTATGGGTGGTTTTGACCTGAGCTAGAATTTGCCCTTCTCCTAAGACTAGGCTATCTAGACCGCCAGCAACCCGCATTAAGTGCATGACTGCATCTTGATACAACAGAATAAATAGGTGGGGGCGCAACTTGGCTAGAGGAATGCCAGCTTTTTCTGTCAGAAACTGGCACAATTCTCGAATTCCTGCATCAGTTTCTGTGGTGACTATATAAACTTCCAACCGATTACAAGTACTCAGTATCGCTACCTCTTCTATATGAGGATAGCTACATAAGTCGGGCATCACAGTTTCTAACTGGGCTTCTGGAATGCTGAGTTTTTCTCTGACTTCAACCGGTGCTGTCTTGTGGCTCAGACCTACTACGGCAATATTCATGTTTTTTATATGAAGGTTTGATTGCAGTATTAGTTATAGCGCTACGCGCCAGGCAATAGGCAATAGGCAATAGGCAATAGTGAAGAAAAAAGCTTACTAATCAAGGGATTGAGCTATTTTATTTTTCATTCATTTGTCTTAACCATAGTGCGTAGTGCTATATAGCAATTCTTAAAAAGGTGAGAAACTTTTATATTTGGTTTTAGGGAGTAGGGAGTAGGGAGTAGGGAGTAGGGAGTAGGGAGTAGGGA
>NZ_CEYLVT010000352.1:0-5246 GCF_982860115.1 Moorena sp. | reverse complement strand
GGTGCGCTTGACCCGTAATTAAATTCGCCACGGGTCGCACCGCTCCCCATCTCCCCATCTCCCCATCTCCCCATCTCCCCATCTCCCCACCCTCCATCTAATTATGGGTATTCAACCTGACTTGATCTTAAAGGTTAGTGGGAATAATAATGCTCTCACTCAGTTGAACAGTTAAGTGTTTTCACCATCTTAGATAAAGATTTAAAAAAATTACCCGGATACTGATAAATTGCTACTACCACTTGTGATAAAAACAAGAGAGTATTAGAGACAAGTATAAATTAGGTGCCCTTGGATGAAGAATTAAATTCGCCACCGGTCGCACCTCAGAATAATCCCTGTGCTCAGCTTTTGCTGAGTAACCCCTAATTAACTATGTGCCTAAGATGTGCATAAGTTGGCTTTGGATTCATCGGGGATTAAACTAATTTTTGTTGTTATTCAGGTTTATGTTCAATAAAACTCGTTAAACTAAAACTTATATCAAATTTATAAACGAGTTGTAAAAATCTACAAACCTAAAATCATGGTATTATTGGCATCCTGGCTGCTTGATAGTTCACCACCTATTTATAATTGCTACATACAGGAATATAGTTTGGAAATGATTGTTATAATATCACCTCATTTATCAAGAGGTCTACAGCTTGTGATTCACAATCCATATCGGGGAATGGGAAATCGGCAATGGATAATTGGTAAGAGATCCAACTGTACTTGAGCGGCCATTCCATAGTCAGCAATAGGCTCAATTTATTTAGCATCTATCTATCCCATAGCAAAATTCCATAGACTGGTGAATTTAGAGAAAAACGTATTAGCTAATACTTTCTTGAAGAAGTAGCAGTGTTAAGATTATTAATTCAGGGTGAATGTATTAGCTCTGTAGAGCTAACTATAAATAAAAACGATGCTTCTATAGATGCTTCTATATTAGTGGTAGGAAATAAACAGTTTATCACTGCATTTGTGAAGCGGACTTGCTATATAAGGTCTAGCACTGTCGAGGTATCTTGGGAACTTGATGATGTCATACAACTGATCAAGACTAGACAACCTGCTATTTTAATTTTGCAGGCAACGCAGGTGGCTAGTTTACAACTATGTCGTCAGATTAAAAAACAAAAGCTGCTCGGCTGGATATACTGCATTTTGATCAATGACTTGCCCGAAATAGCGATTACAACAATGGGACTAGACCCAAACTGGGAGTTAAGAGAATGTGCTCAAGCCCTAGAAAACGGTGCAGATGCCTACTTACGGATCAGTTCAATCAGTAATCAAGACTCAGCCATAGCTGTAGCGGAAAATCGCTTGCTTAAGGCACAAATTCAGGCAGGGTTACGAGGAGTGCGACTATACCGAGAAGCAATGCACACTAATGATTTCCTATCTAGGATAGCATTGGTTGATCCCTTGACAGAATTGAGCAATCGTCGGGCAATGGAATGGGAGTTACCCCGACAAGTCGAAAATGCCTTTCGTAAATCAACGCCCCTGAGTCTGATTATCCTAGATGTAGACTATTTCAAGTCCATCAACGACAACTACGGACATCCGGTAGGCGATCGCGCTCTCAAGCTACTGGCAAGTCGTCTCAAACATAACCTACGTATTCAAGATTCCCTGTTTCGCTATGGTGGAGAAGAGTTTGTGATTATTCTTAGTCACACTGACTGTGAAGAAGCCCGAGCAGTGGCTAACCGAGTGCTACATATTATTAGCGATCAACCGTTTCAGATTGATAAAAGATTGGTGCTGAGAATTACCATTAGCTTGGGTGTTGCTTCCTTTAACAAAAATCAGGACGACCATAGAGGGGAAAGCCTACTGCGATGTGCTGACCAGAACCTACGGATTGCTAAATCTAATGGTCGCAATCGGGTTTATTGTTGTTGCAATCACTAATTTTCAGGTAAATTGCTGACTCAAAACCACTGGCTTGTGGACAGTAATTTTTTTCTTGTGAATCGAAATCATTTCTTTTTCCCGTAGGTCTCCCAGTAGACGGGTGACAGTCACCCGAGTCGAACCGATAGCTTCTGCGATCGCTTGATGGGACAACTTCAGTTCAATGGTAATCCCATCCCCACAGGGTATCCCAAAGTCACGGCAGAGAATTAATAGAAAACTAACCAATCGAGACTCCATATCCCGATGAGCTAAGGTTTCGATCATCATTTCCGTCTGTAATATCCGAGACGATAGTCCCCGTAACATCAACATTGATAATTCCGGGTTTTCCTTCAGTGCTTTTTCTACCTGGTCAATCGGGGAAGAGAGTAACTCTACAGTTGTAAAGGCAACTGCATGATAGAACCGATCAGATTGGTGACCAGTAATCAGAGATAGAACACCGAAAACCGTATTTTCTCGCAGCAGTGCTACAGTGATTTCTTCTCCTACTTCGTATACTCTAGAAAGTTTGACAGCACCTTTTAGCAAAAAGTAAACCCGTTCAGCTGGATCTCCTGGGAAGAAAATCGTCTTACCTCGCTCATAGGTTTCTACGACTGGTGGAAACGCTCCTCTACCAATCTGACGAAAAACAGCAGCTAGTGGTGTATCCTGCGTCACAACCCTATCCATATCTATTCCTTTGTAGCAATGCCCCTATGTATTTATAGTGAAAAGACTTCCGGGGATGTTAAGCCACGGATTAGTCAATGAATCTTATCTATTTAGGCTTGTATATTTAGGCTATTTTAGCGGATTTTAAACAGTTTTAATTAGTTTGTCGTGAACTGCTACAACCGTTCTTAATTCCCCTTGCCCATCAATTTTGGCAAGTTTTGAGCTAATTTGCCAACAGGCCAACAGTATTAACTGCTAGTCTATAGTTTAGCAAGCTCTTGGCTTGATTTTCTCTTAACCCCTGAGGGGAAAGCGGCGATTAGTACCAATCATCGTGGAATCGACAAATTTATTTCTCATTACTTAATATCAATCTGAACTAATTTTTTGTAAAAATTGCTACCAAACACTAAAAATCTCAGGGGGAATGATTGGTGGTTACCTCAGGGGGTAAGCCTGAAGGGTTAACGGGAGACCCGGTTTGGGGTGTGGAGTTTAGGGTTTGGGATGCACAGTAGCCATTGCTATGGTTCTAGTGGGGTGAGTAACCTCACCCTCGCCTGCCATAACTAATCCCTATTAAGTCGGGGAGTTAGTGGCTATTTCGCTTCCGGGTGATTGCAGATCGCCGATAATAGAGTTAGTTTGATTACCTGGCACCCTTGTTTATAAACTATAATAAAGGTTTATACTTAAAATTTATAATAAAAATTATAACAATATAATACTTGACCAGACTTGGGCTCACAATTACCTATTACTAGTTGAAATAGAGCTGAAAAACTCAACGTTGCTGCATTCAGGGATATAATAACTGGGCTGTCATACACGGCTAACTAACCTTCAACCCTGACTCATAGCGCGACTCAACCTAAAAACCATGCTCGATCTCAACGGAAAAAATGCTTTTGTCACTGGCATCGCCAACAACCGCTCCATTGCTTGGGGGATCGCCCAACAGTTGCACAACGCGGGGGCAAATTTAGGTGTGAACTTTTTGCCTGACGAAAAAGGTCGCTATGAGAAAAAAGTTCGAGACCTGGTAGAGCCCCTCGAACCTAGCATTATCATGCCCTGTGATGTCCGAAACGATGCCCAAATTGAAGCAATTGCGGATGCGATCGCAAAACAATGGGGCAGACTCGACATCCTGATTCACTGTTTAGCCTTTGCCAATAAAGAGGATCTATCGGGAGAGTTTAGTCAGACATCCCGTGATGGGTTTTCCCTAGCCTTAGACATTAGCAGTTACTCCCTCAATCGACTAACAGCAGCTTGGAAACACTTGATGACTGATGGGGGTAGCATTGTCACCCTCAGCTATCTTGGGGGGGTTAAAGTAATTCCCAATTATAATGTCATGGGTGTTGCTAAAGCAGCACTGGAAATGAGTGTTCGTTACCTGGCCGCAGAACTCGGACCCCAAACGATTCGGGTCAATGCTATCTCCGCAGGACCAATCCGGACCTTAGCCTCTTCAGCAGTTGGGGGGATCATGGATATGATTCATCATGTAGAGAAAGTAGCACCACTGCGCCGCACTGTTACTCAGGAAGAAGTGGGTAAAGCAGCTGCATTCTTGTGTAGTGATTTAGCCAGTGGCATCACTGGTCAGGTTTTATATGTAGACGCTGGTTACGAAATAATGGGAATGTGACTCAGAACAATTGCGTCAACTATAGAATTGGAACATAAAAAGCGATGCAGCGCGGTCTTGGGGGTTTCCCCCATGAGCGACTGCATCAAGAATTGATAATTATTTCGCGCATTACGTCATGGTTGATGCAATGCGCGAATACTGAACTCAAGAATAATGAATTAGTTTGGTTACTGAGAAATAGGAAAATAAGTATTCAGTCAGACTAAGTTAGACAGGAGTAAAGATGTAATGCAAGTAAGCGATAACCCGACGCAGATCGAGAGCGGACCGATAATTCTCAACACCCAAGAGTCTAGGTTAAAGGCGCGAACAGCCTCAGTCAGGCGTACTACTGGGGAAACTGATGTACAAGTGTCACTGAATTTAGATGGTACAGGTATCTGCACCGCTAATACAGGCATCCCATTTTTAGACCATATGCTGCATCAAATCTCTTCCCATGGACTGATTGACTTAGAGGTGCAGGCAAAGGGAGACGTAGAAATTGATGATCACCACACTAATGAAGATGTTGGGATTACCCTAGGGCAAGCCTTGGCAAAAGCATTAAGCGATCGCAAAGGAATTGTCCGCTTCGGGAATTTCCTGGCTCCCCTAGATGAGGCATTGATTTTGGTATCTCTAGATTTTTCTGGACGTCCTCACTTAAGCTATGGTTTGGAAATTCCTACCCAGCGTGTCGGAACCTATGATACCCAGCTGGTGCGAGAGTTTTTTGTCGCACTGGTTAACCATAGTCAGCTCACCCTACATATCCGCCAACTAGATGGCATCAATTCACATCATATTATTGAAGCAACATTCAAGGCATTTGCCAGAGCAATGCGCATGGCTGTGGAAATTGATCCTCGTCGTGCAGGGATGATTCCAAGCTCTAAGGGGGTTTTGTAAGCGATGCAGCGCGGTCTTGGGGGTTCCCCCCATGAGCGACTGCATCAAGACAAAGCTATCCAAAAATCGTGACAGCTCCCACACTGACTCTTTGAGTTCAGTGTGGGCTTCCCAGCCAATC
>NZ_CEYLVT010000351.1:4098-5300 GCF_982860115.1 Moorena sp. | reverse complement strand
AATTCTAAATTCTAAATTCTAAATTCTAAATTCTAAATTCTAAATTCTAAATTCTTTATGAGCCAGTTGTTGGTCAATCTCTCGATTCTATTTTCCCAACCTACGGGTATTGCTAACTATGCCGCTAATCTTTTTCCTTATTTAAAACCTCTCGATCCTACCTTACTCATTTCTCCTACTGCCTCTAACCGTTTTTGTAGTGCTACTCCCTACACTTGCTACGAAATTCCAGGTAACTTAAGCCCTGAACAAGGTACGAAAGGACATTTTCGCCGTCTGTTGTGGACTCAGTTTCAACTGCCGCGAATTTATAAAAAATTGCGAACGCATCTTCTGTTTTCTCCTGTTCCAGAAGCTCCCCTGTTCACCAATTGCCGCTATGTGGTAATGGTTCATGATTTGATTGGGTTACGGTTTCCCCAGGGTTTCTCACCCTTAACTACTTACCAACGCTACTATATCCCCCAAGTTCTTGCTCAAGCAGAACACATCATCTGTAACTCTAGGGCTACTGCTAGAGACCTTACTGAGTTCTTCGGGATTCCAGCCGCAAAAATCACCCCGATCTTACTGGCTTACGATGCCAATCACTATTATTATGTGGATACAGTAGATGGTGAAAAAGATGGGGAAAACCGGGAAAATTGTCCCTATTTTCTCTACATCGGACGCCCAGACCCCCACAAAAACCTCCATCGGCTGATTGAGGCTTTCGCTGCTCTACCCAATTGCCAGGACTACCAACTTTGGATTGCTGGCGCAACGGATAAACGCTACACACCATTGCTGGAAGCCCAAGCGGAGCAACTGGATATATCCACTCAGGTCAAATTCCTGGGATATGTTCCTCAGCACCAGTTACCGACCATGATTAGACATGCGATCGCATTTGTATTCCCCAGTCTTTGGGAAGGCTTCGGTATCCCTGTATTAGAGGCAATGGCTTGCGGTACTCCTGTAATTACAGCTAATCTCTCTTCCTTACCCGAAGTAGCTGGAGATGCCGCTATATTAATCAATCCTTACAAGCCTGAGGAAATCACAGCAGCTATGGCAGCAGTAGCAACCGATTCTCAAATGCGATCGCATCTTCGCCAATCAGGTCTTGCTAGAGCCAGTGAATTTAGTTGGCAAAAAACTGGGCAAGCTACGGTAGAGATTCTAAATCATATAGCAAAGGGAATAGGGAACAGGTTATCTGG
>NZ_CEYLVT010000351.1:3932-3998 GCF_982860115.1 Moorena sp. | reverse complement strand
TTGAAGGTTATCTGGTTGAAGGTTATCTGGTTGAAGGTTATCTGGTTGAAGGTTATCTGGTTGAAG
>NZ_CEYLVT010000351.1:0-3832 GCF_982860115.1 Moorena sp. | reverse complement strand
GTTACAGGTTAGCTGGTTGAAGGTTACAGGTTAGCTGGTTGAAGGTTACAGGTTAGCTGGTTGAAGGTTACAGGTTATTAAACCTTAAACCTCTTCAACCTTAAACCTTCAACCTTAAACCTTGTCAACCTTAAACCTTGTCAACCTTCCACCTCTTCAACCTTCCACCTCTTCAACCTGATCAACCTTCATGGTTGCTTTACAAAAAACCTCTGAGATATAAAGCTTTTGTAAAATTCCTTGGATTCGTGTCCTAATTACATAAAAAATCTCACTAATGTAGTGAAGCGCAATCAAGACTGAAGCCCAATCAAAGTAACGAGTGTGAGATGAACAGATTTTCTATGTACACGATCTCAATAGAAAGCCCAACCCAATCAAATCTACGCCGATTGGAACTATTGCTGGAGTATTGCCAACTGGCAGCGCGTCCAAGTTTGTCTGTGTCAGACACCAACCGTATGGCTGAGATCCTCGAACTAGCCCAAGCTGACCAAATCCTTAACCTGTTGATAGATAAAGCTGATCTAGTTATAGCCAAACACTTTAGCTGGCTGAGTGACAATGATATTGATACCTATAAAAACCAAATCGCAAAGTTGGAAGAGTATTTAGAAATCTTTGTTTCCCTAAAATCACCTGAGACCAGTGAAACTCTACGTCATAAATTTGCTTGTTTCACTGGAAATCCTTAAGAGTAATCTAAGCTATCAGCTATCAGCTATCAGCTAATGGCTGACGGCTGACAGCACCTCAAGTAGCGTGGCCTACGGCCAAGGGCTGAATGCTTATATCATGTCAGGATAATTACCCTTAATAAAAATCTCCCCGATCTCCCCATCTCCCCATCTCCCCATCTCCCCAAACTTCACACACTCTCCATTAATTATGGGTATTCAACCAGACTTGATATTACTTCACGATAAGCCATAGTCTTCGAGCATAGAGTTGTCGATATCAAAAAAATAGTCTCTCAAAACTTTCCTCATACGCTGATATCGTTTTCGCAAGGCTGTATTACTTGCCAAGTTCAGGCGTTCTTCAATTTGAATCCAGGACAATTCTTCCATCACTCGTAACACAAAAATATCAAAATCTAGAGGACTTACTAGTTGTCTAATGTCTGACAGTATTTCCTTGACATATTGATCCGATAAATAATCGGAAGTATCATTGGAGCTAATCTGGTATTCTATAGAGCTAAATTCACGTTCTTTTTTCCAATGCTTTCCTTTCTTGGCAAAATGCTCTCTAATCACATTTAAGCAGGTTGTTCTTAGCCAAGCTGATGGATTTTCAATATGTTGTCCAGATTCAATTTTGCTAACTCCGCGAATATAGCTTTCAATAAATATGTCAAAGATATCAAATTTGTGTTCAAGGTTGAACTGCTTGAGTCGGAATTCAATAAATGCAAAAAGTCCAGATTTTTCTTTGTGGTTTAAAAGAGAATTAACAGCGGCATCAAATTGTTGACGATTAGGGGACTTTGGAGGTTTTCTAGGTTGCATATAGTGTAGTTCCTCGGTAAAAATAAAAGCACATGATGCCCTGACTTTCAATTGTATTTGAGAAACCTTATAATCACTATTAATCACTTAGTGACGATTAAGTCTCGATTTGTGACATTGATAAGTAGGTAGGGGAAAATAAATTGATCAAGGGTATAACCATGAAACAATGAGGTTACGAACCTGTGTTGCCAAATTGGCATAAAAAATCTTTCCATAGCGGTGTTTTAGTATGCCTCCCTACTTACAGTTGTCCAAGAGTGACCCTAATGACTATATCCCTTGTGATCATCAAGGACACATTAGTTGTAGGTGCCCATGGCGTGCCCTTGGGATGCTTGCTCCCAATGGCCTGTGGTCAGCTCCCAGTCAAAACTGCTGTAGACGTAAGTGATTCGGATATGCTCTAGGATTATGTAGAAGCAGGTAGATTTTAGCCAGTCTGAGGGGTCTTGAATATCTTGTCCAGATTCAATTTTGCTAACGCCACGAAGACAGCCCTCAAAAAGTATCTCGCCTATATCAAGTTCTTGTTCAAGATTGAAGTACTGGATTTGGCGTTTAATAAATGTATATACCTCAGAGTTTTCTTTTTGGTTCCAGCTAGAATCAACTACTGCATCAAATTTTTGACGATTAGGGGATTTTAGGAGGTCTTGGGTTTGCATCGGGTGTACTTCCTCTAGAAAAATCAACATACAAAGTTAAGGCTTATTACTTCAGTTTTTCTTGAAAAAGCCTCATCATTATTCTTAATAAATAATGAGAATTAAGTCTTGATTTGTGACACTGATCTAGTTTGATCGGTCAGCTAACCCGCGACGCCCATGCTAAACTTTCTGAAAACAGCTATCAGCCCCTAGGCCGCAGAGAGCGAAGGAGTAACGGTTCCAGTTATAACCAAAAGCTCAGTTGACTTGAGGTGTCTTTCCAAAGTGGAAAGCCTTGGCACCAGTTTGTGTAGGTGTCTTTTTAGGGACATCCGTGGTGCCTAGGGTGCTCAAGGTGCTCACAGAGCAAGGCTTGATATTGATCTATATCAATTACAATACCAAGTTTGCTTGCATCTGTGACAGTACTCGAAAGGGTACTTTTATTTGTTTTTATTTGTGTTACTCTTAAAGATTAGTAAGAAGTGTTAAGGATTCCTTGCTACTCCCTGTTCCCCGTTTCCCGTTGCCATTGGCTGAATACTTACAAAGATTACGAACCCTTGATCCGTTTTCCTCAAGAGCTGCAATCACCCACAGAAAGTCCTTTAGATACCAACCATTCCCGATTGAAGAGCCGTGACTGATAACGACCACCGCCATCACAAAGCACAGTCACAATTGTATGACCAGGTCCCATTTGTTTAGCCAGAGCAACAGCAGCTCCGACATTAATCCCGACAGACCCTCCCATAAATAATCCATCCTGGCTCAGCAGCTGGTAAACTACCCGGAGACATTCGTGGTCATCAATTTGAATGGCATCATCAATGGGAGCCCCTTCCATATTGCCAGTAATACGGCTGTTACCGATACCTTCTGTAATAGAGCTACCTTCGGGTTTAATAACACCCGTCTTGACATAACTGTATAAACCGCTACCCATGGGGTCAGCCACCACACATTGAAGGTTAGGATTTTTTTCTTTCAAATACATCGCCACCCCTGCATAGGTACCACCTGTCCCAGTTGCTGAAACCCAAGCATCAATTTTCCCGTCAGTTTGCTGCCACAGCTCTGGCCCAGTGGTTTCATAATGAGCCTGTCGGTTTGCCAAATTATCAAACTGATTCGCCCAGATGGCATTATCCATCTCTTGGGCAATGCGTCCAGAAAGCTTTACATAATTATTGGGGTTTTTGTAGGGTACTGCTGGCACTGGGCGAACTTCAGCTCCCAGGGTTCTGAGGGTATCCATTTTTTCTTGGGATTGAGTTTCCGGGATAATAATCAGGCACTTGTATCCCTTAGCATTACAGATATGGGCTAGACCAATGCCCGTATTGCCAGCGGTTCCTTCCACAACTGTCCCCCCAGGCTTGAGTAAGCCTTTTTCTTCTGCATCTTTAATAATATAGAGGGCAGCTCGGTCTTTTACAGAACCTCCTGGATTGAGAAACTCCGCTTTCCCTAGGATTTCACAACCCGTCTCTTCGCTAAAGCTGTTTAACCGAATAAGTGGTGTATTCCCAATTGTGTCAACAAAACCTGTTGTGATATCCATTTCAATCAAGTTTAAATTATAAACAATGAAGAATTAAGAATGAAGAATTAAGAATGAAGAATTAAGAATGAAGAATTAAGAATGAAGAATTAAGAATGAAGAATTAA
>NZ_CEYLVT010000350.1:267-5329 GCF_982860115.1 Moorena sp. | reverse complement strand
GACTCCGAGCTGCTCGGCTGCCTCTTTTGGAGTGACATATTTTTTCATTGACCGTTAACCTTACTAAATCTAGTATACTCAACTTTAGTAAGGTTTGCTAAGGCTTAGTGAGATATCTGGCTAATAGTTGCACCTCTTAGCAGTTTCGTGAAACCTTAATCAGCGCGTCGCAGCATTGATCAGTTTACCATCAACTATCCGATTCTGTAGGAGATTCATACAGATCGGCTTTGCTCCGACCAAAACTATGGGCAAGCTCAGAAGAGCAAAGATAATTGTTGATAACACCATTGGTGTCAGGAAAGATTTATCGAATGTAGATTGGTTCATCATTAAATGCTTACCTTAAACAAGTTCTAGTACTGGTCGTGAATTCAATAGCTAGGTAAAATTACAGGTCCCGTACCAGGTATTTTCCTGCTTTTTGCTCCCTACACAAATAATCTACCGACCTCACCAAGAGCAGTCGATAACTAAAAGTTAAGGAAAGTTATGGAGTTGCCCTAGGATTCGACTTAAATCAAACATGACGTATACCCAATCGCTAACATAACGCAGATGCGATCGCAAACCCCTGAGATTCAAACTAGGACAAAACGCTGGCAATAAAGCTACCGTTCAAAACCAACGAAAAGCTAACAGGATCAGTGTTTTTAAGTTGGCATTTTTAATTTTGCTATCAGCTATCAGTTATCAGTTATCAGTTATCAGCTTTTGAAGACAAGAGGTAAGCATTGGTTTAATCTGTGTTATCTCAGGTTATGGGATTTTACCCAGACTTTCAATTCTCATTAATCTCGAAGTATTAAATTCTCTCCTTAGAGGTTTATTTGAAGCTGACTGCTGACTGCTGACTGCTGACTGCTGACGGTACTAGTCATTGAGTTTTAAGTAGCTATCCTAAGGGAGTAATTGTGAACGGGTCTACAATCCAAAAATTAATCTTGGCACCAGTCTTCATTTCAACTACACTCTTTTGTGTCTTCACCTTACCTGTAGCCATATTTGGTGAAGAGTCCCTCACCATCCGCATCCAAGATGAACTATTTTTCCATGGTAAGGTCAAGGATGCGGCAGCTCCTTACTTGGGACTAGCGATGTTAATCAGTTTGGGAGTAGGTATTTCTAATGCTACTTTAGCTGGGTGGCAGGACTCTTCCCGGAAGTCAGCTACCATTGAGTCTGAGTTAGACACTATCGAGCAAGCTCTTCAGGAAAAGGAAAAGTTAATTCAACAACTACAAGTTTCAACATCTGAGCTGAACACACAGAAGCAACAGAAGCTAGATAATGTGGTCGCTTATGAAGAAGTAAAATTTGCTTCAGGTGCCAGCGTACCGATGGCAAAGGAGGTTTCTGGGACCGTGGTCATGGAGAAACCGATAAAAGTTATGGAACCGTTAGTAATTACCGAGGAACCAGTGCTTGAAAACCTAGGTATGTCATGGCAGCAGAGTAAGGTAAAAGCTGGAATCTATCAGTTTGCCTCTGCTCAAACTTTCTTAGGCTACACCAAAGGATGCAGTCAGCCACAGCGGGGAACCCCCATTCGTGACGGCATCAAGACTATTTCTTCTGGATCTCAACAATCCACAAGCATCAGAAATCCTCAAGTTCTGGCGAAAGAACTTGTGCTAGTTGAAGCACTCCAAAGTCAAATCTACAACCTATCCGCTCAGTTAGAATCTCTCCAAACATCTCTAAAAGCAGCACCCCAAGTATCTGAAGCTCAAGTTGCAGCTTAGATAATAAGTAAGCTATCAGCTATCAGCTATCAGCTATCAGCTATCAGCTATCAGCGGTCAGCGATTAGCGCACGCTACGCGAACAGCTATTGGCCAAGCTACGGAAACAGCTTTTTAATAAAAGAAGCTGACCCCTGACCACTGACCGCTGACCACTGACCGCTGACAAACTATCAGCAGAACAGCAGAACTTTATAGGCGGTCTTTACAGGAAAAAGACCGCCTATAACTATAAGAAGCATGTGATGTTAATTACAGTTAATCACTTTTAAAGTCAGTTATTTTATGATAGTTAATTGTTAATTAGTAATTGGCAATTTTATTTTTAGAAATGATATAGCGTTGATCATACTGTTGATCATGCTTATGAGGTAAATTCAAGTTTCTTCGCCCTACTCCCTACTCCCTACTCCCTGTTCCCTAAAACCCAGCATTTTGTACCTCACCCCATTGATAATTACTATATTAAACTTTGCTCAGAGGTATTTTCCCATCCTTAAGCTCAAGCAGATGTGACCTAGAGGATTCCACTAGCTCAATTGCCAGACCTTCCCGCGCCATAACCGTATTAGAAAACTCCTTAACAGCCTGTTCTCCGATATGGTCCAAAAAATCATCATTATGCAGGGGATCATGATGGAAAATGACTAATTTTTTGGCATTAGCAGCTCGTGCAACTTTGATAGCTTCCTGCCAGGTAGAATGTCCCCAACCCATTTTGCTCGATATTTCAGAGTAGTATTCTTCATCGGTGTAGGCAGCGTCGTAAATCATCACGTCCGCATTATGGGCCAGCTGCAGGACATTTTTATCGAAACCCTTTTCGAGATGTTCTGTGTCAGTGATGTAAGCAGCTGAATAGCCTCGCCAGTTAACTCGATAGCCAACGGCTTCACCTGGATGGTTCAAGGGTGCATTTTCTATCGTAATCTCACCAATCTTGACTGCTTCTCCAACCTCAAGGTCATGGAACTCCTTTTTTGATTGCATAATTTGCAAGGGAACGGGAAAATTTGGGTGGGTCATCTGATCAGTTAGACGATTCTCGATGGTGGCACCGTTAGGAGCACGGGTTCCATAAATATGAAAACAATTCCTTTTAATAAAGGCAGGGGTAAAGAAAGGGAAACCCTGAATATGGTCCCAATGGGAGTGGGTAAAAAATAGATGAGCTTCTACTGGCATCTCCTTGAGTAGAGACTGCCCTAAAACTCGCAACCCTGTACCACCATCAAAAATTAGACGCTCACTACCAACTCGCATCTCTATACAAGGTGTGTTGCCTCCATACCGAACTGTTTCTGGTCCTGGACAGGCAATACTACCTCTGACGCCCCAAAAACGAATAGTGAATAAGTTGTGGGTATTAGACATAATTTTTCCTTGCAGGCTTTTGCAGTTAGTTCATCAGTGAGGGTTTTCTGACGAAGAGGGTGTCAGTGTATGGTAATCCAGGAAGGGGCAAAGGTAAAGCTAGAATAGTCAAGTACCCTTAGCCGAAGTCCTCTTTCCCCTTACCTTTTCTAGCTAGAATTCAAGCACTTTGCACAGCACACCTTAGCACATGAGTCACACTAAAAATCACCAACGATCTCACCTGGATTGTTACTGGTTAGAGGTGATTAGCTGACTGAATTCCTCTGTGGTTCTAGGGTGTGTCGATTAGACAAAGTAGCTCAAGTTTACCAGTATAGTTCCTAAATCTGAAACTATACTGGCTGATATCAAGTACTTCTTATTCCTATGATTCCCAAAAGCTTAGCAATATTCACCTGAATGTCTTGTAAGTTACACAACCAAATCATGTGATTTAGGTCACATCCTTGGCAGTGGTACCAGAGGAACACTACCCCTGACATTGATTCCCCCTCGGAGGTATGATCAACAGAAACCAGAGTAATGACCAATGACCAATCAAAAGATAGTTGTCAAAGTCGGCACATCTAGTTTAACCCAACCAGCAACAGGTCAGCTGGCCCTATCCACTATTGCCGCCCTAGTGGAAACACTGACTCGGCTGCGTTCTGAAGGTCATCAAGTGGTACTGGTTACCTCTGGCGCTGTGGGTATTGGCTGTGGGCGACTGGGGTTAATATCACGACCGAATACACTCCCTATCAAACAAGCGATCGCAGCGGTTGGTCAAGGACGGCTGATGCGGATATATGATGACTTATTTAGTAACCTCAACCAACCTATCGCTCAGATTCTCCTCAGCCGCCGAGATTTTGTTCAGCGTAGTTGCTATGTCAATGCCTATGCTACCTTTCGGGAGCTACTTCAGCTGGGGGTGATACCAGTGGTGAATGAAAATGATACGGTAGCCGTAGATGAACTTAAATTTGGGGATAACGACACCCTTAGCGCCCTAGTCGCTAGTTTGATTGAATCGGATTGGTTGTTTTTACTAACTGATGTGGATAGACTTTACTCAGCAGACCCCCGTAAGGTACCGGATGCTGAACCAATTATTTCAATCAACAGCATTGAGGAATTAGCTGAACTAGAGGTACAAGCTGATGACTCAGGCTCTGGTTGGGGCACTGGTGGGATGGTAACCAAAGTTGCTGCTGCCCGAATTGCTACCAATGCTGGGGTCAGAACTGTAATCACTGAAGGACGACGTCCAGATAACATTGAAAGAATTTTACAGGGAGAATCCCTGGGCACCCAGTTTGCCCCCCAAGCTCAAACCAATAAAGCCCGCAAGCACTGGATTGCTTACAGTTTAGTGCCGGTAGGGAAACTTTATCTTGATAATGGAGCGATAAAGGCAATTTGTGATGGGGGCAAATCTCTATTAGCAGCTGGGATTACTGCTATAGAGGGGGATTTTCGATCATCAGATGCGGTAGAGCTATGTGATAGCAATGGTACGGAAATTGCTAGGGGATTAGTCAATTATAACAGTAATGAATTACATAAGATTCGAGGGCATAAATCCGAACAAATCCTGACTATTTTGGGTTACAAGGGGGCAGAAACTGTGGTTCATCGGGATAATTTGGTACTGATGAATTAGGGAGTAGGGAGGTAAGCTATCAGCTATCAGCTATCAGTTATCAGCTGATGGTTTCAGTTATCAGCTATCAGCTTATGGGCATTGTTTAATAATAGAATGATTTTAAGAGTTTTGTAGAATCGGCATGTTGGTGGAACAGGCATGTTGGTGGAACAGGCATCTTGGTAGAACAGGCATCTTGCCTGTTATCAATATTTCCGGGCGGGCAGGATGCCCACTCTACTGATATTGATTCTTCGCGCGGGCAGGATGCCCACTCTACTGATATTGATTCTTCGCGCGGGCAGGATGCCCA
>NZ_CEYLVT010000350.1:0-167 GCF_982860115.1 Moorena sp. | reverse complement strand
CTCTACTGATAGTCTACCGCCCCTCAGCAATGCCAGATCTTTTCCTATTGCTCCGAGGTCTACTGAGGAAACCAGGAATTTAACGCAACAGACAGTTGAACTATCACCGGACTTATCTCCCTCCATACAGGAATGTGCAAATGTTTCAGACTTTGACGGATGGTTAC
>NZ_CEYLVT010000349.1:0-5359 GCF_982860115.1 Moorena sp. | reverse complement strand
CCCCACACCCCACACCCCACACCTGAGGTCAAAGTAAAAAACCTACCCTTATGAGTATTCCCTGCTCCCTGCTCCCTAGAAACATGTACCTCACCCAATTGAAAACTTATATGCTGTGTGTTAGGGATTGTAATTCTTTACAAAAAATTAACAATATCTTTTAGTTTTCTTTAAAACAAATATTATAACAGTTGTAAACTAGTATTAGCTATCGTTTCTTGATGCAGCGCGCTGCATCGCTACAAAACAAAACTATTTCGGTGTCGCTATTGAAAGTAGTACTACTCAAATTTAAAGTGCCTTTGTAAATCACATAGGATGCCCTATTATCTCCTTTATTGACGGAGAATTAGAGACTATTTCGTTTTACCGTTATTAAACAGGATTGATTTACCCTGTTTCATTGTTTTTATCTTAATAAACAACAGAATAAGCTACAAAAAATGGTAAGTTGACCTGTTTTATTTTTCCAGTATTAAACAGGGGTAATTTTACTTGATTTGTTATCAAAAATTACTAATGAATGCATCTACTCCTGTTCAAATCAACCCATCCAATGGAAATGGTGAGACTGTACCTAGTATCATCAACACCAAGTTCTCAACCAATCTCTCAACACAGTTCAACTATGGTGACGCTGTCGAAAAGTCCTTCTTATTTTATGAAGCTCAGCGCTCGGGTAAACTTCCAGAGGACAATCGCATCCCATGGCGCGGGGATTCTGCCCTCAACGATGGTGCTGATGTAGGAGTTGACCTCACTGGCGGTTATTACGATGCTGGGGACCACGTCAAGTTCGGCTTCCCCATGGCTGCTGCCATGACTATGCTGGCTTGGGGGGCAATCGAATATCAAGATGCCTACCAGCAAATGGGTCAATGGGATGAGGCTTTGGATGCCATTAAGTGGGGTACCGATTACATACTCAAAGCCCACATCACAGACTGTAACGGTCAAACCCAAGAGTTCTGGGCACAGGTGGGATCCGGTGAAATCGACCACAGCGTCTGGGCACCGCCGGAAACCATGACCATGGCGCGACCAGCGTTCAAAATTGATCCTTTAAATCCAGGTTCTGACCTAGCTGGTGAATCCGCTGCTGCTTTAGCTGCTGCCTCAATTGCCTTCCAATCCACAAACAACAGCTACGCTAATGAACTACTCACAAACGCCAAAGCCCTATTTGACTTTGCCGAGACCTATCAGGGTAACTACTCTGACTCTATCGCCGATGCTGCTATTTTCTACAATTCTTGGAGTGGCTACGAAGATGAACTAGCCTGGTCTGCAACTTGGTTGTACAAAGCAACCGGTGACCAGACTTACTTGGATAAAGCCGAAAGTTACTATCTAGGAATTGATCCGACTCAGACTCAATCCTGGGATCAAAAAGTCTATGGTACTGGCATCCTCCTTGCTCAAGAAACTGACGAAGATAGGTACCGTATCGAAGTAGAACGCTGGCTGGACTACTGGAGTGACGACAGTGGTGAAGGTATCGAATATACGGAGGGTGGACTAGCTTGGTTCAATGACTGGGGTTCCCTACGATATGCTGCCAATACTGCTTTCCTTGCTGGTATTTATAGCGATACCGTTAATGATGGTAATGGTCGTTACTCCGATTTCGCCGCTGATCAAATTGACTACATTCTTGGGGATAATCCCAACAATCGCAGTTATGTCGTGGGTTTTGGCCACAATTCTCCCAAGAATCCCCACCATCGTGGAGCCCATGGTTCCACCACCAATGACATCGAATCACCAACGGACAACCTCAATATTCTCTATGGTGCATTGGTGGGTGGTCCCTCTGAACCAGACGATAATGCCTATGTCGATGATCGAACGAACTATGCCATTAATGAAGTCGCTCTTGACTACAACGCTGGCTTCACTGGTGCTCTTGCCCGTATGTACCGTGAACAGAATGAACTCAGTCTGGGTTCTAACGTTGAACCACTACTGTCTACAGTAGATCCGATCACTGACTTAATAGTTGAACTCTCCCCCGCCGGGGAATTCTAAACGGTTGATTACCAGGTTTCTTCGTTATTTTAGTACATATGTACCGATTAAGTTAATCTCTAGGGAAAAAAAAATAGTAGGCTTTTTGCATAATTATCCAAAAGAGGTACATAGTTATATATAGATACCTACTCACAATCTCTGAAAAATTCAGGAGTAAGTTTCATGAATACATCAATCGGTGGTGCAGGTAATGACATTCTAGTAGGAGACAACAATGACGATAACCTGATCGGGCTTGCTGGCAATGACCTCTTACTAGGTGTGGGTGGCAATGACCTTCTTGATGGGGGTGCTGGCAATGACACCCTGGCAGGGGCTGCTGGGGAAGATGTACTTGATGGCAGAGCTGGCAATGATTTATTAAGCGGTGGTGATGATATTGATGTTCTAGATGGTGGTCAAGGCAATGATACCCTGATTGGCGATCGCGGAAATGACAATATTAATGGCGCAAATGGTAATGACCGACTGATTTGGAATAACGGTGATGGTAGCGACCTGATGGAAGGTGGTGCTGGCTTTGATGTGGTAGAAGTCAATGGCGCAAATGGTGCCGGAGATAACTTTGCCCTCAACCCCTTTGGCCCCAGGGTACGCTTTGAGCGGTTGAATCTCGGTCTGTTCAACCTGAATGTCAATGATGTAGAACAGTTTGAGATCAATGGTCTTGGGGGTAATGACACCTTAACGGTTAATGACTTGTCCGGTACTGATGTACAGCTGGTAGTCTTTAACGGTGGTGATGGTAATGACTTCCTGGACGGAACCAATGCTGTCTTACCCTTGGTTGGTATTGGAGGTAATGGCAATGACACCCTGATTGGCGGGGCTGGCGATGACAACCTCAGGGGTAATGCTGGCAATGATAGCCTGGTTGGCGGAGCTGGTGATGATAACCTGATTGGAGATGCCGGGAATGATACTCTGATTGGAGGTGATGGCGATGACAATCTGGTTGGTGGAGCTGGTAATGATGTCCTAATCAGTGGCAACGGTATTACTAGCTTTACTTTTGGTGGAGCAGCTTCCGATTTAGGTCTTGATAGCATTCTTAACTTTATCGGAGGTCAAGACCGAATTAGTCTCGAACAGAGCACCTTCACTGCACTCACTGGTACGTCGAGTGGGGGCTTAGATAGCAGTGAATGGGCGGTTGTATCTGATAATAGCGACGTCGAAAGTAATAGTGCTTTGATTGTCTACAACAGCAATACCGGCGATCTATTCTACAACCAGAATGGCAGTGCAGGTGGTCTGGGAAGCGGAGCTCAGTTTGCTACAATCAACACCAGCACCTCGGTGGGTTTCCAAGACTTTGAGATAGTATAAGTTAATCAAAAGTTAACTTATATAGAAGTTATATAGTAGTTTAATGTTGAAGGTTGACTGTCAACATTAAACCTTCAACATTAAACCTTCAACATTAAACCTTCAACCTTAAACATTAAACCTTCAACCAACTTTTAACCTAACCTAGACCTACCCCCTACAGCAAACAACCTTCATGCTCATTAATCACCGTTTTCATTACAGGAATTGTGGTGAAAAATGTGCGATTACTATGGGAAATTTTTTCCATTAGTGAGCGCCTTTCCAAAGACTGTAAAACTGAAATAAGTTGTGAATTATAGTCTAAAGTAATACTATAGCGCAATTGTTTAATAGAAATGGGGGTAGGATTCCTAGCTAGATAAGCAATCACCTTCTTCTCTGACTCATCTAACCGATTCAATTGCTGGATTAATATTGTTTTCATTGGCTCAGGAACAATCACGTCATCCCAATTTAAAAATTCTGAGACACTACCAAAAAAAAAGTCTTTAATTGTTTTCACAGCCAGCTTTAACCCTAGGGGATTGCCTCGATAACGTTTAATGAGTTCTATGTCTTGCTCTTGTTCAGACAAACCATTAGCTACTAATAGTTTCCGAGCGTCTTCTGTTGGTAAACCGTTTAGGGTTAATGAACGAGTGGAATAGTTTTTTTTCTCCAATAACTCCATTTGTAGCGGTGGTTCCCAACTAATTAAGAGCAAACAACTTTGGTGTCTTTCTTGTGCTACTCGTCTAAAAAGTTGACCATAATCCTCATATTCTGCTTTATACTGTCCAACTAAAGTGCCACAGCTTAAAATCTGTTCAGCATCATCGAGTATTACCAGACAGCGATGCTCTCGTAAACACTCTAGAAAATCAGACATCAGCAGGTTGATGTCTTCTGGTAACTCCGATGACTGCTGGTGAGACAGGAATGGAATCAGTTGTGTCAGCAGTTGCTTCAGGGGTTGGGCAGAGGATAGCGATCGCCAAATAATATAATCAAACTCCCCCTGAATCTCTCGTGCTAACTTGGCAGCTAAGGATGTTTTGCCAACCCCTACTATCCCAAGTATTGCTACCAATTGGCTTCGCTTGAGACTAATCCATTGCTTAAGGGTGTTCAGTTCCCTAGTGCGTCCATAGAATGCAGAAATCTGTGGTGCTTCACCCCAATCTTGGCACTGCTGGGGAGTTTTGTATCCAGCGGCTTCCAGCCATATCGAGATATCTCTCCAACTTTTTAGGGTGTTCGATTTCCGATTAGTTAAGGTTTCTACATACCGATACAAACCTTTAGTTAGTTGAACACTAAGTGACCCACAACTCCAATGGAGAGCAGCAGCAATTTTTTTGGGAGCATAGCCGCACAGCAAACCTCTTAAGCATGCTTTTTCCACTGGGGTTAATTTGATTTCCCTATTTGTAGCAACGGTTTTTTTCTGAGCCAGTTCTGTATACAACTTTTCTAAATTCCACAGTTTGGCTGCTTTGATAAACAGTTCATCTTCAAATCGATTGGTATTAGAGTTCATAGTAGGGAATCCTAATCAAGCTCACGTAATAGCTACCGATTAACTAATTAATAGGCTAGAAAATAATGTAGCTATTGGGAGCGTTTACTAGATAGATTTGCAAAACGTAGATGTCCCCGATGATGATAACTATCCTATTTGAAACTTTTGGTTTTTGTTACATCTCTACGTAAGCAAATTACCCTGATTACTGTCCCTAAATTGGTAAGGCTAATTTTGTTTTAGCTAATAAAATATTAGCATTTGATATCGGTAATTATCAAGTAAATTCGGCTGAATTTAGGTTTAATTTAATTCCTAAACTAAACACCCCCGATAACCGATTGACTGACAACTCTAGTTTACTTTATTTGAGAAAATTTGACAGTACCCGTTATGGGTACCATAGCAGTTCTCAATTGGGTGAGGTACCTCGCCCTTGGGGTTTTAGGGAGTAGGGAGTAGGGAGTAGGGAGTAGGGAGTAGGGAGTAGGGAGT
>NZ_CEYLVT010000348.1:0-5363 GCF_982860115.1 Moorena sp. | reverse complement strand
GGTTCCCCCCATGAGCGACTGCCGTGGTTTCCCCCATGAGCGACTGCATCAAGAACACTATCATAAAACTACTTTTGCGTATAGGTCTACTATCTACTCCTCCCGATTCCCCACTCCCGATTCCCGATTCCCGACTCGGGAATTATGAGTTATCTAGCAATGACCGAATCAGAGAACGTAGCATTCTTCCCAAAGCTTCACACTCATCTATAATCGGATTAATGGCTCCAGAAGTAGCCAGTTTCACTCTGACCGATAAGAAAAGATGGGTTTCCAATTCTTTGAGAGAGCCTTGAGCTATTCTAAGAAATTGAACATATTCTCCTCGATATTCTCGCCCATATCCCTCTGCAATATTAGCAGGAATTGATGCAGCGGCTCTCCTTATCTGTGCAGTCATCCCATACATTTCTTGTTTAGGGAATTCTCTGGTTATAACATAACAACTCTCCGCTACATCCATTCCCTTTTGCCAAACTCGCAAATCTCGATAAGACTGAATTTGATTATAATTGCTCATGCTTCAACTAGAGTTCGGGAATCGGGAGTCGGGAGTCGGGAGTCGGGAATCGGGAGTCGGGAAAATTGGATATACTTCATTACTCCTAAAAATGCGCTTATCCCTTTAGCTTTTGTATACTAAGCGTACCCACTATTTTTTGAAAATCACAAATACAATATCTACCACCCGAAAAATATACCGATTCCCCATTCCCGATTTTTGACTCCCGATTCCCGATTCCGGATTCCGGATTCCCGATTCCGGATTCCCCACTCCCGATTCCCCACTCCCGATTCCCGATTCCCGATTCCCGATTCCCGATTCTTTTATCCTTTTGCCCGACGATACCAACCCACAATCCGGTGAGGAGAAACCCCCAAATGATAAGCAACGATCACCAGTTGGTTAATTAATGTCGTTTTCACAACCCCCAAGGTCTGCCAGCGGCGTCCTGATGTTAAGACAGGTTGACTAAGGATAGTTATTTTACCTAACTTGCGGAGGCGTCGCATCAAGTCAAAATCTTCCATAATCGGTAGATTCAGAAAACCACCAAGGTCTGTAAACACCTTAGTCTTGATAAAGATGGCCTGATCACCGTAGGGCAGGGAGCAAAAACGCGATCGCAAATTCACCATCCGTTCAATCAGCCTTACCCCCCGCAGGTTAGCATCAATGGCTAATTCAAAAGCACCAGCCACGGTGTCATAGTCTTGTAACCCTTGGCGAACTAAGGTATCAAATCCTGTTGGTAAACGGGTATCAGCGTGGAGAAACAGCAGAATATCTCCGGTAGCCACTGCTGCCCCAGCATTCATTTGACTAGCGCGACCGGTACCAGCAGCTATAATCTTAGCACCGAGTGATTGTGCGATCGCAACAGTTTCATCATGACTCCCCCCATCTACCACAATCACTTCCACATTAGACGCTTCCACAACCGTAGCCAAAGTATCAGCTATGTGACTAGCCTCATTGAGAACCGGGATGATAATGGAAATTTTTACTATCACGCAACAGCTTTAGGATTGTTTCTGACAAATTAGCATTCCAGACTAGGAAATAACCAATGTTCCATTCATTTCTATCCATATTTAGACATTTGTTACATTAAAGGACTATAATAAAAGGTAAACTAGATACAAACTCGATTCAAATAAGGTGATAAATCCAACATGTCAGGGTTAACCATTAGTATTGGAGAAGCAGCCAGTGAGCTAGGGGTCTCAGTTAAAACCTTAAGGAGGTGGGCAGACGCAGGAAAGATTAGGTCACAACGTTCTCCCAGTGGCCATCGGCGATTTTATGTAGCCGATATCAAACACATTACACCACGGAATGTCGGTCAGATCGATGATCGCATAACCATTAACTATGCCCGTATTTCAAGTCAAGACCAAAAAGAAGATTTAGTCAAGCAAATCAAGATTTTAGAGTCTTTTAGTACTGCAAATGGTTGGCAGTATGAGACAATTCAAGATTCAGGTGCCGGAATCAATTCCCAAAATAAAGGCTTACAAAAACTGCTCAAGCGCATCATGCAGGGGAATGTTGGCAGAGTTGTCATTACTCACAAAGATAGGCTGCTTAGAGTTAGTGCTGAATTAGTCTTTGCGATGTGTGAAGAATTCAATACAGAAGTAATAATTATCAACAAGTCATCAGAAGACATCAGCCTTGAACAAGAATTAGTCAAAGACATGATGGAGCTGATTACAATATTTTCAGAAAAACTCGATAGTGCTAAGAGTTCTAAAATGTAAGCTATTAGCTATATTGTTTTTATTTGGGTTGTGAATATAGGATTTAAGGTAAAAGGGAACAGGGAACAGGGAACAGGGAACAGTAGTCAAGAGATCCAAGGAGTTTTTACTTTTATAAAATAGTATCATTAATTTTCCGGATCTATTTATAAACGCTATAAACAGGATTTTTTACCGATTACCGATTACCGATTACCGATTCTAAATTGTTTCTATTCTAAATTCTAAATTCTAAATTCTAAATTCTAAATTCTAACTTCCCTACTCCCTACTCCCTACTCCCTACTCCCTACTCCCATCAAATTTGATACTACCCATAGATCCTCTGGGCGGTCAACATCAGTAAGCTCGGAAAGCATCGCCATAGTTAGGTTAAGACTCTTAGCAATATCCACGGTTTGCTGCCAAACCTCAGATGTTCCCCAACTCACTCCCACAAACAACTCTGGAATCAATCGACCTAGACCAACCAGATAGTAGCCGCCATCCTTGGCTGGTCCAAGTACTAAATCATGATTGTCTAGAGCCTCAAATGCCTGATTCATCACCGAACTATTCAAATCGGGACAATCAATACCAATGATCACAACTTTCGTCATGCTTTCCGCAAAGGATAACTCAAAAGCCGTTATGATTCGCTTGCCCAAATCCCCATCACTCTGAGGTTTATAGACCAGATTCGACCCTAACCAATTCTCCATTAGCTGTTGATTACCACCAGCAAAATGGATTTCTACAGACACAGGACGACCAGTTGTTAATTCCTTAACCTGGCCAACAGTATGTTCCGTCATCCGACGTTGAAGGGTTGCCGCACCATCCGCTCCTAAAGCTGGTATCATCCGGGTTTTAGTCTTTCCTGGCTCTGGATAGCGGCTGAAAATAATTAGGCGTTCTGTCACTATCATTATCTAAAGGGAACAGCGGATCTGGGAACAGCGGATCTGGGAATAGGGAGTCGGGAGTCGGGAGTCGGGAGTCGGGAATCGGGAGTCGGGAGTCGGGAACAAGAATTATAACAATTACTACACGGATTGTTATATATAATTTATAATTATATCATGAAAAATAATCTTGATTTATCATAACAGTAAAAACTCCTTGGATCTCTTGACTACTGTTCCCTCTTCCCTCTTACCTCTTACCTGATCCCTACTCCCTACAGATTCGATTCCCGATTCCCGATTCCCGATTCCCGATTTACCATCAATCCTATGTTCACAACTCAAATACAAACCCTATAGTTTACATTCCTATTTTTTCCAAAACTTCTTGGGCAAGAGACCTAAATTCTTCGGAAGCCATAGAATAGGGCTTATAATCCAAAACAGACACAGGAGACGGTATATCCTGATCATCTACTTTTTCAACTTGTTCAGCACATTTTGCCAAATCATCTCGATCGAAAATAACACTCTTCATGACATCAAAGCCATATCGATCGGAAATTGCTTTTATCCGTTTTGGCAAGGTATGTTGTATGAACATGTTATTGGTTGCTATTTTAGAAGGCAGCACTCCCAAGACTTTAAGGGGCGGTTTAATGTTGATTTGTTTTCGATAGCCATTAATAGCTCTGATGAAATCTTTAACATTCAGTAAGCCTTGATTAGAAAAAGGCTTGAGGTCTGAAGGAATGATTAAAAAGTCAGCAGTGATTAAAGCAATTCTGGCATATAAATTCCAAGAGGGTGGGGTATCAATAATTACCACATCATAGTAATTTTTAACATCGTCTAGTTTATCAATCAGCATTAGCAGGCTAAAATCAAGCTGATTCATATCAAGCTCATATTTCATGAGATCGATGTGAGCAGGAACCACATCAATTTCTGGATTGCTGAATTCAGATTTTCTAGCTACTTCCGAGATTGAGAAGAATTCTTCAGATTGCAAAACATGGAGAATATTACAATCTTTGATATCATCAAATGCTTCGTCATGAAATTTAACCAGTCCGGTAGCAAAGGTAGCATTAGCTTGGCTATCAAGATCGATCACAAGCACTTTTTTGCGATTTTTTCGGATAGCTGCCCCTAGGTTAACCACCGTTGTGGTTTTCCCCACGCCGCCTTTGTTATGGTATACTGCAATGACCTTCACGTTATGTTACCTCTTTCTTTTTGTCAAAACTGGGATACACCATTTCCATAGTCAATATGAAAGGCGGTGTTGGCAAGACTACCACCACCGTCAACCTTGCTACCTGTCTTGCCAAAGATTATGGCATGCGAGTATTAATCGTTGATCTCGATACCCAGATTAATGCTACCCTAAGCCTGATGCCTCCAGTCCAATTTGCTAAACTCAAAAAGGAAGACCGAACCTTAAAAAAAATAATTAATCAAGTCATTCAGTCACCGACTCAGGCATATATTCCCGTTGAACAAGCGATTCAGCGCAATATTTGTCGAGTCGATGGACTAGATTTATTGCCAGGGGATATCGAAACTTACAATGATTTTCTACTGGCTGCATTGCTGTTTTCTAAGTCAAAGGATAATCCCCAAGAGTTTGAAAACAACTGGAATCAGCTAGAGAATTATTTAATTAAGCGTGCCCTGGAGCCAGTTCAACAAACCTACGATTTTATTCTATTGGATTTCCCTCCAAGTGAGAATATTATCACTCGTAGTGGAATAATTGCTAGTGATTTTTATCTCATTCCTGCCAAACCAGAACCCTTATCAGTGGTTGGGATTGGCATCCTGGAAGAAGGTCAGATCAAAAAGCTGATAGAAAGCGATCGCTCTGGGATAACCCTGATTGGGATTCTGTTTTTCTCCCTTGGTCACGCCACCAATATGGCTACACAAGTCAAGAACCGATTGACCGATAATTTTGGGAAAGACAAAATTTTTAGTATAGAAATTCCCAGAAATGTTGCAGTTGCCAAAGCTGTGGATGAGTTTCGACCGGTGGTCATCAATGAACCCCAAGCAACTGGAGCCAAAGCCTTGACTCAATTCACTGAAGAATTTATCCAAAAATTATCGAATATTATAACAAATAAATCTAAGAACTAGTTGAGCACAAGGGTGGAATCGGGCATCGGGCATCGGGAGTCGGGAATCGGGCATCGGGAATTGGGAATCGGG
>NZ_CEYLVT010000347.1:0-5375 GCF_982860115.1 Moorena sp. | reverse complement strand
TCCCTCTAGACCTAGCTGCGGCTGAAGCTACTCCTGTAGCTTTGACTGCTCCAGCAATCAACGGTTAATTTCAACTTGGCTTAATCTACTTGATTAAAACAAAGCGCTCTCCAGATGGGGAGCGCTTTTTTTGTTTAATTATTCCAATCTAGTCGGAAATGATATTACCCACTATTTGGTATCTTTTCCCCTAGGCTTTACCCATTAACAGAGGGGTCTCTCTATTAACAAGATGGATCGACGGGATAGGTGGTGTTATTGCCTCCCCATCGATGAAGGTGTGTGCAATAAACACCCTCAGGTACGATTTCTGCAGGATTTGGATTTTGCGCGCACCAAGCTTCAGCGTCACCAGATGGATAGGTAGTGTTCGTGCCTAGATACTGGTGTAAGTGGGTACAGAATGTGGCTTGGATAAGATCGAAATCACCGCCTGAGCATTCAGGTCTGGGATATGTTGTATTGTTTCCTGTAAATTGGTGCAGATGGTTACAGTAACGATTCATGCTCACCTCGGCTGAAGCACTAGAGACAGAAATGGTCAATGTGCATACCAAGAGCAGAGCGCTTAAAACGATGGCTTTCAGGCCGGTGATTGCCCAATTTTTTAAGATAGTCATCTTCGGTTTCCTGTGCTTTTATTTCCTAACATTGAGAGTGTCTTGATCCACCAGAGGGTGTTTACTCTTGAGTTGCAATCACTATTGAAAGATCCTCTGAAAATCTGTCTTCAAAAGAGCTTTCATGATCATTAACTCCAAAAATGGATAGCTAACTAGCATCCTGGTTGACTGACAAAAGATCATGGCGTAGGTTGGGTTACGCTATCGCTAACCCAACACCAGTCAGGCTTTCGTTGGGTTACGCTATCGCTAACCCAACCTACAGCAAAATCAGCATTTCAACGGTTTTGTCAGTCAATCAGAACTAGCATCTGTCACCGATAGCAGCCTGTTAAAAAAAACTCCTGTCGGGTGTCATGTAAACCTTCTTTAGGCTTACGAATTTAAATTCACTACAGATTTTTAGGTAGTCAAGATTTTTCTACCGAAAACGAAAATTCCTTATGATCCTAGAAATTTGTATCATAATTTACTAATTGACAAACAGTTTAAAACATGCAATGGTCAGTGACCATGGCATTGACCCTTTTTGTGTCTATCCTTGGCTAGGCTTGGGTTCAACAGGAAATCTCAACAGGGCGAAAGGAAGAAGTTTGTATAGGGTTTATAAATAGGTCATGAACAATCTTACTGATTTTTAAGCACACCAAAAAATCCTCCAAACTCTTTCCTAATGCTCCGAAGTCCGAAGTCCAAAGTCCCAATTTTTAACAATCCTATGTTCACAACTCAAATATAAACCCTATATCAGAGTTTACAGATTGACAAAGAAGTCAAAACATGTATTGGTCAGGGGTGATGGGATAGACCCTTTGGTGTGAGGGGTTTGGGGTCTGAGATTTGAATAAAATAAGCTGTCAGCCTCACGGCTGACAGCTGTTCGCGTAGCGTGCGCGTAGCGCATATGCTTACGTTGCTTTTCAGAAAACTTAATATAAAATTATCGATAACTTTATATAAAATTTTAAATTTTCTGTGGTTACTCGGTTTACTATCAACTGAAAAATACTATCAAGTCCGATAGCATCGATATATAGCAATTCTTATCACGAGTGAGGTACAGATAATTTTTTACCTGTTGCCTACTCCCTACTCCCTACTCCCTACTCTCTATTCTCAAGGATCAATGACTAATGACAACTGAACCCCTTGTCATCGTAACTAGTATTGCACCAGGAAATCTTAAAAAGCAACAAGCCGCTATTAATAGCTGGCTTAATCTAGGATTTGAGGTTGTTTCCTTAAATATTATAGAAGAGATTGAGAAACTCCAGCCTTTATATCAAGACATTAAATTTCACAGAGTATTTCGAGATGGACGAGAGCATTATGGTAAGCCTTATGTTTACATTGATGACCTCTTATCCTATTTGCGTGAGTACGGTAGCCAAATCTGTGGAATTGTTAACGCAGATATTATCTTAAAAGCTGAGCAGGATTTTACAGAATTTATTCGAGAGCAGACTCAAGACTCTATCCTGCTCGCTTCACGAGTCGATATTGATACTGCTGAATCCATCAACGGTGAGATTTACGATGTTGGGGTTGATGTGTTCTTTTTTGAAAAAGAACTGCTGGAAAAATTTCCATCCTCTGACTTTTGCCTTGGTATTCCCTTTTGGGATTTCTGGGTACCAGTGATTGCTTGGCAACAGGGGTTAACCATAAAAGACTTAGTCTCTCCCGTTGCCTATCATGTCAAGCACTCTACCAACTATAGCTACGAAATCTGGCAAAAATCAGCCCTTAAGTTTACAAAAATATTTGCTCCATTACGGTATCATGATTATCACAAAAAAGCTGATCTAAATAAAGTAGATTATGATTTAATTGGTCACATTGATAATTATATTGTTAAGCAATTTTTGACAATTTATAAAAACAGTAAACAACCGATTATCTACAAACCCCGATTACCTGATGCTCAGAATCCGGTCTATAGCCATACCAATACTAAAAATCACGATTATAATTCCTTAGTTTGGTTAGCCTGGAGCTCTTATCATGCTGGGAATTTTACCACTATGGCTGAGCAGTTAAAAAACTCCCTAAGCATTACCCCTTACCAACCAACAGAAACGATTTCTGATTGGATAGAGCAGTTTACCACATTTTCAGCTGCTTATGGTTCTCCATTCAATTCTTATCCATTCAGTAACCTACCGGAATGGCAAGAACTAATACGCTCTACTCTGCTTAATCGACCATTTAGTACCTATCAATGGAAACCCAAAGTATCCATCATCACATCAGTCTTTAAAGGGGATAAGTATATTGAACACTTCCTCAAGGATATTACCCAGCAGACGGTTTTTGCTGAATGTGAATTACTATTGGTTAATCCCAATTCTCCGGGAAATGAAGAGCCTGTGATTAAAAAGTATATGACCAGGTATCCCAATATTATCTATATAAAATTGGATGAAGACCCAGGGCTGTATGAAGTTTGGAACATGAGCATTAGATTAGCCCGTGGTCACTATATTACAAACGCTAATCTCGATGACCGCAGAGCGCCTAGACATATTCAAGAACATATGAGAGCCTTGGATGAGCATCCTGATGTGGACGTGGTTTGCGCTCCTCTAAAAGTTACGATGCAGCCCAATGAAACCTGGGATAATAATACCGCCCATGCTGTCTGGTATGTGGGATTTCCGGAGTATTTTGGAACTGAAGACTTTTTTCAAGAAAAGTGGTGGGCTGAAGGGGAGGAAAAAGGTAAGATCGGCTCCCAAAATCTTCCCCATTGTATGCCGGTATGGCGGAAGAGTGTTCATGAAAAAAATGGCTATTTCGATGAAATTGGCTATGGCGCGAGTGCTGATTGGGAATTTTGGTTACGTTGTTCAACTAACGGGTCTAAATTCATGCTGTTGAGGGAACCTTTAGGAATTTATCTAGAAGACCCTCAATCCTATAACAGGCGGTTTGAGTCAACGGTTGATTTTGAGAAAAAAATTCTACAGGAGTATTATGTACCGCTAACTGAGGAATCTAATGGTAACGAAATCCTTGATGTCTCCCAAACTCAAGAGCAAGATTCAGGGTTTGAAGACTCTGGGGATTATCCCAAAAAACTCGATCTTGCTTCTGCTTTACAGTATCATTACGGGGAGCATCGCTCTGGATGGTCTTATGCGATGAATAGCTTGAAAGCCTTACACAATGATGCTGGAATTTTGGTAGATGGCTTCATAGAAAAGAAATTCGCCTGGGGTTCGGATCCTGGAGATTGTAACAACACCCCAACTGCTTATACAGAGCCTTGGATTGGATTCATCCATTGCCCTCCCTATGCTCCTAAATGGTTTCAAGAACACCTGTCACCTCAGAGAATATTTGTAAGTCAGTTGTGGCAAGAGAGTATTAAGTATTGTCAAGGTCTATTTTGTTTATCTGAAGACTCTCGTCGATGGCTCCAAAAGCAGCTAGATGTGCCAATTGTTAGCGTGATACATCCTACGGAAACCCCAGATGTTATCTTTTCGATGGATAAGTTTTTGGCAAATCCTGAGCCAACTATTATCCAAATTGGGATTTGGTTGCGGAAGATGCACTCTATCTACTATTTACCGGTAAAAAAATATAAAAAAATGGTGTTACGTAAACCCTATTCCGGGGAGATGTTACACAGTGAAAAACAAGTATTTAAGTTACAGCCGAATTACAGTTATGTGCAGATAGTTGATTATTTGCCCAATGATCAGTATGATGAGATGTTGTCAAAGAATATTGCTTATTTGGAGTTGTATGACACCAGTGCCAATAACGCGATCATTGAGTGCATTGTCAGAAATACCCCGGTTTTAGTCAATCCGCTCCCAGCTGTAAAAGAGTATTTGGGCGAAGACTATCCCCTTTACTTCCAGTCTAGACAAGAAGCAGCAGCCAAAGCTGAGGATTTTGCTTTAATTGAGGAAACCCACCACTACCTGCAGCAGCACCCGATTAAAGAAAAGCTGAGCAACGATTATTTTTTAAAATCCATTGTTAAATCGGAAATCTATCAACAGTTATCATGAGAATATCCCACAAGCATAAGTTTGTATTCCTCAGCAAACCTAAGTGTGCTAGTACTAGTATTCGCAAGGCATTGGATCCTTACTCCGATGTTTGGAGTACGGATAAGAACCGACATTACCATCACCATGTTCCAGCATCTCTGTTAAAGCAGCATTTTGAGCGTATGGGTTGGAACTGGAACAGCTACTTCAAGTTTATTAGTATCCGAAACCCTTGGGATATGCTGGTTTCTCTGTACTTTTATGCCAAGCCAGATCACCGAGGTATTTATTGGTGGGAAACAGCAAGAGCAATCCGTGTATCCGAAGACATTGTCGAAAAATACCCCTATAACCCCAACACCAGGATGCCATTCAAGGAGTGGATTAAGACAGGAAAATCCTGGGATTTGAAGGAGGTAAAATTTCTTGATGATTTGTCTACCTATACCCTTCCTTACTATGTTTTTGATGATCAGAATAATTTCCTAGTGGATTATGTTATCCGTGTGGAACACCTAGAGGAAGACTTAGATTTTGTTTCGTCAAAACTAGGACTCAAGCTAGACTCTTTGAAGGTCAATACTAGCAAGCATGACCACTACAGCCAGTATTATGATAGCGAATCCCAAGCAATAGTTTCCGAGCTGTTTGAGTATGATATCAACTACGGAAAGTATTCTTTTTAGAATAGGAGGGAATCGGGAATCGGGAATCGGGAATCGGGAATCGGGAATCGGGAATCGGG
>NZ_CEYLVT010000346.1:0-5397 GCF_982860115.1 Moorena sp. | reverse complement strand
CTCCCTGCTCCCTGCTCCCTGCTCCCTGCTCCCTGCTCCCTGCTCCCTAAAACAAAAAAAAGACCTCACCTAATTAAAAAATGCTATTAGGTGATCACGACGGAAACAACACCATTCCCCATGCCAGTTCTATCTCCACAATTACAGCAACGGTTAGCGTCACCCCTTAAAATTGGCTCGGTTGAGGTCAACAGCAGGGTTTTACAGTCACCCCTGTCTGGAGTAACCGACCTGGTCTTTCGTCGCCTAGTCCGTCGCTACGCCACTGAGTCCATGATGTATACCGAAATGGTTCATGCTAGCCAGTTAAAGTATCTCCGAGAATTGCCCAAGGTTATGGAGGTAGACCCATTAGAAAAACCGATCAGTATCCAATTATTCGACTGTCGCCCGGACTTTCTGGCTCAAGCAGCACAAAGGGCAGTGGCAGAAGGGGCAGATACTGTGGATATTAATATGGGTTGCCCTGTTAATAAAATTACTAAAAATGGTGGCGGGTCTGCTTTACTGCGAGATCCAGAAACGGCAGAAGCAATTGTACGATCAGTAGTCAAGGCAGTTGAGGTACCTGTAACGGTCAAAACCCGTATTGGCTGGACTGATCAGGAGATCAATGCAGTAGAATTTGCCCAACGTATGGAAGATGCCGGGGCTCAGATGTTGACCCTCCATGGCCGTACTCGTGACCAGGGGTATAATGGTTCGGCTCGCTGGGAATGGATTAAGCGGGTAAAAGATGTGCTGTCTATCCCAGTTATTGCTAATGGGGATATTTTGTCCGTCGATGCAGCAGTGCGCTGCTTGGAAGAAACCGGTGCTGATGGGGTAATGTGTTCTCGGGGAACCCTGGGCTATCCCTTTCTAGTCGGAGAAATAGACTATTTCCTGAAAACCGGACAACTGTTACCCCCAACTACACCAGTACAACTGCTTGAATGTGCTAAAGAGCATTTACAAGGTCTATGGCACTATAAGGGGGAGCGGGGTATTTATCAATCCCGGAAACACATGAGTTGGTACGCGAAAGGGTTTCCTGGAGCAGGGGAATTGCGTCAGAAACTCAGTAGAATAGAGACGGTTGACCAAGGCGTTGAGTTGATTGAAAATGCGATCGCTAAACTTCATCACTAAGCGTTCAGCCGTCAGCCGTGAGCTTTTAGCTCACGCTACGCGAACAGCCGTCAGCCGTCAGCTGATAGCTGATAGCTGATAGCTGATAGCTATCAGCTGACGGCTGAATCCTTACCTTCATCGAGATCAACCGCAATTGTTAATGAAATAGTCTTTTTTTCCAGTATTTGACGGTATAATCGCCCAGGCAGATTCTGTCGGGTATTGACCCTGCTCGGTAATATCTTATGACGTCTTGTTATCAGCCATCTTGCTAGATAGTATAATTGTATGATAGCATAGATAGAATTTTTTGTTCAAATTTAGGAGGATTAATTTAGTATGACCCAAGTGGTTGTCGGTGAAAATGAAGGCATTGAGTCAGCCCTGCGTAGATTTAAGCGACAAGTATCTAAAGCTGGAATTTTTGCTGATATGAAGCGTCTACGTCATTTTGAGACTCCCATTGAAAAGAAAAAGCGCAAAGCGATCGCTCGCAGACGCAAGCGTCGGTACCGCTAAACCTTCAATCCACTGTCAACACTCCCCGGTCATGAGACGCGGGGTTTTTTGATTAACTTACTTGCCATCACCTGACCGGTTTAACCAACCACAGTAAGGGAATCGGGAATCGGGAATCGGGAATCGGGAATCGGGAATCGGGAATCGGGAATCGGGAACATAGATTTGGTGTGGGATACCTTAACTTACAGTAACTCCAACAACTGGGATTCAGTTAATTGGGTAATGCCTAATTCTTTAGCCTTTTCTAACTTAGAACCAGGATCTTCCCCAACCACCAAATAATCAGTTTTGGCACTAACGGAACTAGTAACCTTACCACCAGCGTTTTGAATCAAGTCTTTCGCTTGACTACGCTTCAGGGTAGGCAAGGTGCCAGTAATCACAAAGGTTTTTCCGGTTAAGGGTTGATTTTTATCTAGCGCTATAGTGTTCTGGGAGGCTTCTAACTGTAAACCCGCTTCTCGCAATCGAGCAATCAAGGTCTGGTTGCTGGAAATCTGAAACCAACCCCAGACAGACTGAGAAATTTCTGGTCCAATGCCGTAGATTCCCTCAATATCGGTGACGGTTGCTTGAGCCAACTGCTCAATGGTAGGAAAAGTCTGGGCAAGGGTTTGAGCATTGACACTACCCACATGACGAATCCCCAACCCATAAAGGACTCGTGACCAAGGTTGGGTTTTGGATTTTGCGATCGCATTTAGCAACTTCTGGGCTAACTTATGGCCCATACGCTCCAATGACACCAACTGCTCTAGGGTTAAATCATAAAGGTCAGCAACGGATGTCACTAAGCCTTGGTCTACCAATTGTTCTACAATCTTTTCCCCCAAACCATTAATATCAAGAGCATTACGACTTGCCCAGTGGGTGAGGGTTCCCTTAACAATCGCAGGACAAGATGAATTAATACAGCGAGTCACTGCTTCACCCTTAGGACGCACCAAGGGTTGATTACAAACAGGGCAATGGGTAGGCATCTCGAAGGGTTTAGCATGATCAGGACGTAACTCTGGTAAAACACGTACCACCTCCGGGATAATCTCCCCTGCTTTCCGTACAATCACCGTATCCCCAACTCGCAAATCTAATTGGGCAACATAATCACCATTGTGTAGGGCAGCCCGTTGTACTGTTGTCCCTGCCAATTGCACTGGTTCTAAAATAGCCAAGGGTGTCACTGCTCCGGTGCGTCCCACATTAACCGTAATTGCTTCCACACGACTGGGAGCTTCTTCAGCCGGATATTTCAGAGCAATCGCCCAACGAGGAAACTTCTGGGTAAACCCCAATTGTTGTTGTATCGGGAAAGCATTAATTTTCACCACTATCCCATCGGTCAGGTAGGGTAAATCTTTCCGTTTCGCATCCCAGTAATTGTAATAATCCTGAACATCTTGTAGAGAAGCACAACATTGGCGATGGGGATTCACCGGAAAACCCAGCTTTTTCAGCAACTCTAGAGCATCCCATTGGGAATTGGGCATTGGGATGGTGTACTCCTCACTACTATCCTGATTCGGAATATGTAAGGTATAAGCAAAGAAAGCCAATTGCCGTTTAGCAACAATTCGAGGTTCTAATTGGCGCAACGTACCAGCAGCCGCATTACGAGGATTAGCAAATAATGGCTCACCTGCTTGTGCTCGTTCCTGATTAATCCTCTCAAATACATCCAGAGGTAAGAATGCCTCACCACGCACTTCTACTAAAGCTGGCAGTTGGTCTAGATGTTGGTCTAGATTAAGTTGCTCTAGATTAAGCCGCAAAGGAATGGAGCGAATAGTGCGGACATTCTGAGTAATATCTTCTCCTGTGGACCCATCACCCCTAGTCACTCCCCGCACTAAAATCCCATTTTCATAGGTCAGTGCTAATGCTGAACCGTCAATTTTGAGTTCACAAACGTATTCAGTATTGAGACCTGAGTCTTGGGAAATATCACCAGAAATATGACGTTGCCATCGTTCTTGCCATTGCCTAAATTCCTCAAGGTTAAAGGCATTATCCAGACTATAGAGTGGGATATTGTGGCGCACGGAAACGAAACCAGTAGCTGGTTTCTCTCCTACCCGCTGGGTTGGACTATCAGAGGTTACTAACTCAGGATACTCTGTTTCCAGCTCTTGCAGTTCCCGGTAGAGTTGATCGTAGATGGCATCTGCCAAGATGGGATTGTCCAGGACGTAGTAGGCATAACTAGCATTTTGCAACAGTCGCCGCAGTTCCTGAACTCGCTGGTTTACGTCGGGGGTTACTGGTGCCACAGGGGTGATTATCCTTGATGGAGATTAACTCTAGTTTAGTTGGTCAGATTAACCAGATTAACTATAGCCCTGCTTGAGGTGGAATAGAAAACTTTCGCAAAGTTTAGTCACAAGTTCAGTATTTCTACTAATTCCGTTTGCGGTCACTAATGTCATCTTGGTATTAACTAAGGTACTTTTCCAAGAGACAAGAACAATGGGTCTGTTTGACAAAATTTCAATTAGTCGTCAACACAGCCAAACAACACTCGGACCAGCTGAAGCCTTTGCTGCGATCGCATTAACTGCTGGTGCTGCTGACGGATACGCGACTAATTCTGAAGTACAAGCCATTATTACTGCCTTATCTCGAATGCAGCTGTTCAGGAGCTACTCAGCTGATGTAATGGCAAGAATGTTTGAACGACTTTTGATGCTCCTCCAGCGGCAAGGTTCTGATCCTCTTCTTAGTGCAGCCCTGAAATCACTACCCCATGAACTACAAGGAACAGCCTTTGCGATCGCCACTGATATTATCTTAGCAGATGGAGAAATTACCGATGATGAAGAAGAGTTTTTGAACGAGCTTTATCATGCTTTAGAGATATCAGAAGAAACGGCTATAAAAATTATAGACGTAATGTTAATTAAAAATCAAGGGTAATAGGATTTTTAATTAATTAGTAATTTTGACAAAACTAGCTAAATCTATTCAGTAGAGGGTTCACTTTCAGCAGTGAACCCTCTACTGTTGATGTCTCGGGTGCAAATACTACTCGGTTTCGGTGGGATGCACACTTGCCCTCAACAGGTTTTCCAGGGCCATCTGCCATAGAAATGTCTTCGATCATGCAACTGCCGACAGATGCATCATAGGAATATCAATCCCTGTGGCAAACCCTAGGATTGCCACAGGGATTGATGTCACGAGTACAGGGTATAACAATATCAGCCCTATTTAGTACACAAGGGCCAATGGGCTGTGCGATCGCAGGGGGTGGGCTAGTTAAAAACAGTTGCGCCGCTACTAATAAAGCGCACAGCACTTTCAACGCTTGGTCGAATTTGAAGTCCATGCCGTTTTTGAGAACTTTTAAGATTTTCATCATCTAACTTATCTCTAATGTTTGTTTCTGATGAAACCAAACTGAGATTACTTCGCCACGGATATTATTCTCAAGTTATTATCTCCGATAAAATTCAAAAATCTGATCTGTTTGCGAGAGAATAGGTAAAAGATATCAGGTATGATAAAAAAAACTCTAAATAATATCTATAACTAAATAGACTAATATTTGCTATCTTAATTAATAAAATATTTTAAAAAAATAACGTAATTTACAGATACTAAAAAAGTAGGTTTATAGGCGATTAAATCCAATGTTAATTTTAGTTTTATTAGAATAGCAATTAGCAAGCAATTGTGATATTTTTTAATCCCAACTATCCTAATCATTAATCTCTACTCCCTACTCCCTACTCCCTACTCCCTACTCCCTACTCCCTACTCCCTACT
>NZ_CEYLVT010000345.1:0-5403 GCF_982860115.1 Moorena sp. | reverse complement strand
AAACGCGCCCCGCGTGGCCTTTTGGCCAAGGCCAAAGCCTGTGCCACAAAGCTGAGCGCTGAGCCCTGAGCGCTGAATGCTTACGCATCAAGATTAAACGTTATAGTTTTTACTTAAATGAGGTACAAAATTGTAGAATTTTCGGGAACATTAATCCCCATTAATAATGGAATAGGGAATTAAAAGAAGTACCTCATAAATATGATAAATTCTATAGAATGATGAAATCAGTAAGTTTAATTAAGTTAATCCAGCCCTGGCAAATCTCCAGGGGAGTCTTACTGGTGTTGCTATTAGTCTTGGTAATAATCGGAGCAGTACCAGGTTACTTGACAGGAAACTGGCCTTGGGCAAAACTGCCACCAGTGACTAACCTCCAACAGATAAAAGTTATCCGCAAGACGGGTATAGAACTATCTGACTGGCAAACTGTTGAGCAACAAACCATCAGGATTGGCGGCCATAAATGGTCATTGCAGTTCATAGAGCAGGATCAGCAAAAACCAGTGTGGTTATTTTTGCTTCCCCAAAATGGTCCTAAATCCCAGCCACAGGTAGAATGGGAAGATATTAGCGGATTTATGAGACAACGATTGGGACAATGGAAGACGGATTCTTATAGTCAAATCAAATTTGTGGTCAACGGATCTGATGTTGAGGGGAAGACCGAGGCTGATCCGACCATCACAACCCAGCCCAAAAGCCACCCCAAAAGTGTGGTTAACGCCCGTTTCTTTCGTGCGTGGAATCAGCGGCAAACCTTCGCAATAGTACAATGGTATGCTTGGCCAGAGGGTGGTAATCCTGCTCCTAGCCGTTGGTTCTGGGCTGATCAATTGGCTCAGTTACACCGGAAACGGGTGCCTTGGGTTGCGGTGAATATCCAAATTCCCATAGAACCTTTGGGTGATCTTGAAAATTATAGGCCAATAGCCGAATCTCTCAGTAAAATAGTTCAGACTGCTTTGATGAGCGATCCTTTTGCGGAGGAAGCTAGTAGTATTGAAAGTATGAAGGATCAAGGCTCAAAGATGAAGGCTCAAGGATGAGGCATCAAGGATCAAGGATGAAATCGGTTGATTGCTGGAACACTTAGGGTTGACTAAAACGTTTATCGACAACTAGAAGTTAAACGTCAGACTTGCCTCTTCAGACTTTCTACTTGCCACTTCAGACTTGAGATTTCAGACTTGAGATGATACGTGACCATTGGAAAATGACAACTGACACCCACAGGTTTGGTAACCAAGTTCTGAATTTATCTTTGTTTGGGGGTACCGTCTTATTCTCGCTGGTTAGTTCTGGAGTTTGGGTCAGCCCTGGTTTGGCTAAGCTTGTCGGAAATTTACCGACATCGGTGCAAAATCTTGGGGATGGGATTAGCGATCGCGCTCAGTTGCCTACGTTTAGTTCCATGGAACGGGAAACAAGGGAAACTGTTGAATCAGGGGAAAGGGAAAGGACTGAACTCGAAACCTCTGAAACCACCCCTGAGACCACCCCTGAGACCACCCCTGAGACCACCCCTGAGACCACCCCTGAGACCATAGAGGTAACGGAAACGTTGCCACCTCCACCACCGTTGAGCAACCCTGAACCGGTCTCCGAGGAGAATCGATTAGAACAGTTGGAGGAAATGTTACCTCCTTTGGGCTACCCAGAGACTCTGTCAGAGGTGAGTCCATCTGATGAATTTAATCGCCACTACCTAGGGCGAGAAGATGTAATCGCAGTGAGTGTGACAAATTTTCCGAATCTGGCTTTTCAAAGTGCTATTGATTCTGACGGAAATATTGTGGTACCACTGTTCGGTAAGCTACGAGTGGTGGGACTTACTCTAGAGGCGGCTCAAGATGTAATTCAAAATGTCTTAAATGAATTTGTGATTGATCCTGAAGTAGTTGTGAGCCTACTGAGTACACCACAGGTTCAGATTACGGTGAGTGGTGAGGTGTTTCGACCAGGCTATTACCCCCTGGCACCAGGAACTCAACCGAATCAAGCCCTTACTGCTGCGGGTGGTACGACTACGATTGCTGATTTGCGGACTATTTTGATTCGTCGTAAGTCGGTGGTGAATAATTCCATCATTGAGCGAGAAATTGATTTGCTGACACCGCTGCAAAATGGGACAACTCCATCGGAATTGAACCTCCGGGATGGGGATGCTATTATTGTGCGAAAGTTGGAGGTGGGTAATACTACCGATTATGATCGGCAGCTGGTAGCTCGTTCTAATCTAGCTCAACAACAAATCAGCGTTCGAGTGTTGAGCTATCCTAATGGCACAATTGGTAACTTGACATTAGCTAATGGTAGTACGTTTATTGATGCCTTAACAGCAATTTCTCCTAACCCAGATAATGCTGATTTGGATAGCATTGCCTTAATTCGTTTTGATCCAGAACAGGGCAAAGCAGTTACTCAAAAGCTAGACGGGGAAAAGCTACTAAAGGGTGATGTTTCCCAAAATGTGCCACTTCAAAATGACGATGTGATCGTGGTGGGTCGAAGTCTTGTTGCTAAGATTTCTGCCGCTCTGAGTCTAGTGACTCGACCCTTTAGTGATTTTCTGGGATTCCAGAACTTTTTTGAGGAAATACAAGACCTGTTTTGAAAAGCTTTGGGTATGACGGGAGCAGAAATCGATGGAACCTCTCCCCTAGGGGGTTACCTTTTCCATCGACAGGACAAAAATCTCCGGATACCTTAATGAATGGACAGAAAACTCCAGTAGCTGTCTTGGTTTGTAACTGGTGCTCAGAGTCCCTGTTGACTCAGCGGTAAAAATAGGAATAGGCTAGAGGATTTTTTCGATCACTGCTGCCTTAACAATAGCAAAAATTACTTATGACTCCCCCTTTTGTCACACGTTACCTGATTGCTCTCAATCAGCATAAGTTAATTGGCTTTGCCACGTTTTTCCTGATTACCGGCATATCCGGCATTGTGGCTATACAGCCAACGCCAGCTCCGATTTACCGAGCTGAAGGTCGCTTGATATATACCACTCCTGTGAAGGTATTTTCCCAGACAGGGGTACAGATTTCAGAACAGGGTAAACAAAGGGCGACACCGGAAACGCTGCTGGCAGACAATGTGGTTAAGGAAGTAGCAGCTGGGATGCAAGTCAGCTCCAAAGACATTGTTAAAAATACAGTGGTGAAATTGCCAAAGCCAGAAGGACCACAATTTATTTCGGTAATCTATAGGGATAAGAATAAGGAAATTTCTGCAACCATTGTCCAAATGCTGATGGAGAGAATGGTGGAGCAGAGCCGTTTTATCAACACATCACAACTAAGACGGATTATTAAAGTAATAGAAGAACGTTTGCCTCAGGCGGAGCAGGAACTAAGGGAAGCGGAACAAAAACTGGAACAGTATGACCGTGTACAAGGACCAGCTTTATTTGCTGCTCAAGATGGGACGTTGGTGGGTGGGATAACTGGTAGCCAACAACAACAACGTAGTCTTGAGATACAGCTAGAGGGGGTTGAAGCTCAGTATTCTAGCTTAATCGAACGGCTAGGTTTGACCCCTGACCAAGCCTATACGTCTTCTGCCCTTAGTGCTGACCCGATCATTGCTAGTCTGCGAGCTCAGATTCTGGATACTGAGACACAGATGGAACTGCTAAAGGGGCAGTTGCGTCCGCAACATCCAACTATGATTGAGTTGCGCAAACAGCAACAGACTTACGAGACTTTACTTCAGAATCGTGCTGGTGAAGTTCTCGGTGGTAATGGGTTTACCTCCCCATTGCCCAGTCAAATCCGCCAAGACAGTACCCTGGACCCGGCACGGCAGGCACTGGCTAATCAGTTGGTAGCTCTGCAAACCCAGCGGGAAGCACTTCAACGGCAGTTGACAGCTACCGAAAGAACGGAACAGGAACTAAGACAGCAATATCAGCAGCTGCCCAATAAGCAGCTGGAGCGAGGGCGACTGGCTCAGCAAGTTGCTTTTAAGCAGGAATTTTACAATCGGTTGCAGGCGGCATTAGCAGATAGCAAAATAGCTGAGGCAGAGACTGAGAGTAGTCTTGCGATCGCTGGGATTGCAGAACCTAGAGCACTTCAGGCCCAGACAGCAAGTAATCCGATCGTTACCGTGGCAATAGGTGGTGTAATCGGTATTGTTGTAGGTGCTGGTGTGATTCTGCTGCTATCAACCCTGGATAATACCTTACACACGCCAGAGGATATTAAGCCCATACTTCGGGACAATGGTGTGCCATTACTGGGGGATTTACCGACAATCGGTCTCAAGTCCTACCGGGGTGAAGCTGCTATAATAACTCGACCAGAGGCTTTGGAGTTGGAGTTATACGAACGGTTCCGCACTAATCTTCGTTTGCGGGAGGAACCTGCGGTAAAAGTGGTGTTGGTGACTAGTACGGCAGGGAATGAAGGAAAGACGATCGTGGCTTACAATTTAGCGATCGCATCTGCCCAAGCCGGTATGCGTACTCTGTTGGTAGAAGGGGATTTGCGATCGCATTCTGTCGCTCAATCTCAAGACGTGATTCACCTGATGGACGCGCCACTGGAACCTTTGCGCTTCTATGGCTCTAAGAGTGAATGTATTCATTTAGCCCAAGATTTTGAAAATCTCTACATTCTCCCTAGTCTCGGTCCCCAGCGCAAAGCTGCGGGGATCCTAGAATCGAGTGAAATGAAGCATTTGCTGGAAGATGCTCGTGGTCGCTTTGATTTTGTGGTGGTTGATTCTCCTAGTCTCTCCCGTTGTAATGATGCCCTATTACTACAACCATTTACTGATGGGATTGTGTTAGTTACTCGACCAGGCTATACCCAGGGAAGTATTTTATCTCAGGTAATCGAAGAGTTAGAGGAAAACGAGGTACTGTTGGGAGCAGTTATCAACGATATCAAGCAGCTACAACCCCCTGTTCCCGTAGATACTGGTAGGGGGTATCCAACGGTAGATACCCCTGTGGATCAAACCCCAGCAGAGAACCATAAAGTTACTAGTGGAGTAGGGAGTAGGGAATAGGGAAAGACAGGGAAGTGTGGGAAGTGTGGGAAGTGTGGGAGGTGTGGGGAATTTAGAAGTTAGAAGTTAGAAGTTAGAAGTTAGAAGTTAGAAGTTAGAATTTAGAATTTAGAATTTAGAATCGAGAATGGGCGAATTTAGTAGGGAGTAGGGAGTAGCTAACTTGGGTAGGTTTTTTACATTTGGGTCAAACCCACCCCCAACCCCTGACCGGTCGGGGGCGGTACACAGGGAGAGGAAAAGGAAAACAACTTAGGTGCGCTTGACCTATTAAGAATTAAATTCGCCACGGGTCGCACCTGAAAAAGCGCTGCATCGCTTTCTTATCCCCCACACCCCACACCCCACACCCCACACCTGAGGTCAAAGTAAAAAACCTACCCT
>NZ_CEYLVT010000344.1:0-5516 GCF_982860115.1 Moorena sp. | reverse complement strand
CCCTAACCCCTCCCAGGAGGGGAAGGCAATAGGCAATAGGCAATAGGCAATAGGCGAAAGAAAACCTCAGTTTTATTGGACAATAAAAAAAGACCATACAGGTTTACATCTCAAATACAAACCCTATATAATTCTCATAACCCTGAATTATCTCCCATTGAGGAATTCTTCAGTGTAAGTATTCAGCCGTCAGCTATCAGCTATCAGGCGCTTTAACTGCATGGTGTCGGAGTACTAAAACTAGCAGGGATTTTAAACCAGTAGTATCAGCACCCCCGATGCTTGTTTACTATCTCCCATTGATTAGCTGACGGCACCTCAAGTAGCGTGAGCCAAAAGCTCACGGCTGATAGCTGAATGCTTACTATTCAGTTAAACCAAAAGTATCGATAATCATACATAACAATAGCAATTAAAACCATGAGTAGCTCAAATCCAAAACACTATAAAAGAATCGGGAGTATCTATGATGATTTGTGGAGTTACTCAGAAGACTACATTAGATTTATGGGGTTAAGAATAATTGAATATTTACGGTTAAATTCAACAGATTATCTTGTTGATTTAGGCTGCGGCACAGGGCTTTTTACCCAAGCAATTCCGAAGGAAATACAGTTAGATAATCCGATTATCTGCGTGGATCCTTCTGAAGAGATGCTCTCACAAATACCCTTAAGCCCCCAATACCAAATTAGACCGGTAGATGCGATTACTTTTGTCTCTGAAACCTCAGGTTATAATAAGGTCTACATGAAGGAAGCCATTCATCATATAGACAATAAAGAATTACTATTTAGTAGTTTGTTTGAAAAGCTAACTAGTGGAGGAATTTTCTTGCTAATCCTTCTGCCTCCAACTATTGAGTATCCTTTATTCAAGGAAGCTTTAGAGCGATATGAAAGAGGGCAGCCCAACTATAAGGATCTAACTAGTTTACTAGAAAAAGTCGGCTTCAACGTCTCAGTTGATTTTGTTGAATATCTTCAGTCCATTCCTAAAGAACAATACTTGAAAATGGTAGCAAATCGCTATATGTCCTTACTGTCATTCTTTGATGATCAACAGTTAGAGGAAGGTTTAGCAGAAATCTCAGAAAAATATGCTCAACAATCTATCCTTGAATTTCCTGACCGTTTTGTTTTTATTACAGCAAGTAAATAGTTAAGCAGTCAGCTATCAGTTATCAGCTATCAGCTATCAGCTATCAGCTATCAGCTTATGCGCTACGTGCTGCATGCCTATTCCCTACTCCCTATTCCCTATTCCCTACTCCCTGTTCCCTATTCCCTGTTCCCTATTCCCTTTGCTGTAGTCGCGATCGCATCAGCTCTAGCATTCAATCGCTTGAGTAAGGTTGTATGGGAAAGATTGGGATCATCCTTAATAGTGACCAGACCAAAACTAATCGGGGGTGTATGACCGGGCAAATCTACCCAACGATACCAGGTATAACCGACAAGAGCGGGATGAGTCAAAGCCCTGGCTAAGGACTTAGCGCCATTACGCATCATCCGTGACCTTTCGGAAAACCCGTCTTCTGGTTCATCGGGTAAGGCTCGTTGAGTAAACCTGGTGTGTCCCCAACTAAACTCACTGTTGAGGACTGGCAATTTTGTAGCTTGGTAGTATAGGTCTATCCGCTCATACATGTCGTAGCGATAATTGTTAGCAGATACCACATCTACCCAAGGTCTTTTGATGGCGGAAAATACAGCATCAGAAGGAGGAGCCCCAAACCGACATCCCAGGATTAAATGGTTGTGGTCATAGCGGTGAATTGCTGCTGCAGTTTCCTGAAAATAGCGTCGAGCAAATTCTGCTTGAAACCCATTCTGATCCACTAAGTAGCCTTTAGAAACAATCCCTTGTTTTGTCTTAGTCCATTCTTTAATCGTGTCTCTAGATTCAATCGGGACCTGCCAATCTTTAGCTAACTGCTCTAGACTATTACCATGGCGGTTTAAAACAAAATCCCAGGCAGCACTATAGGCTGGTTTTTCTGGATTGAGGCTAAGGCAAAATTGTAGTAAAGATGCCTTAGCGTTATTGGTCAACAACAACTCTGAGTTAACCTTTCGGTCTCGTGTTTCCGCGTGTGCCCAATTAAGTTCATTGTCAGTAAAATATCCCACTAGCAGCTTACTACTTGCCACCGGTGCTACGATTTCTTTAGCTTTAGCATCAATCCCTTCAATCCATTTCGGATCAAACACATCGGGTAACTTTAGCTTCTTGTCATCAACCCTAAGTTCGCTGTCTGGAGCAGCTTTGACGAAATTTAGGATAACTGTGTAGGGCATACCCTGATCCCACAATTGAGGTGGTGTCCATGCTCCTAGGGCATTAAAATTCCAGCTTCGCAGCCGCTCAAAGGTAGCTTCCCGAAATGCAGCGGGGTCTTGACCATATTTATCTTCGACAACCGGAACATAGGGGTCAGGATAGCCAAAGTTGACGGAGGTGACACCCCGGTAAAGGAAGGGTTTGCCATCGGGGTCAATGAACCACCAACGACCTTTTTGGGATTTGCCAACTCGGAAAAAATCCTGCTGACCTATTACTGTTTCGCTCTTGATGCGTACTTGGGCAAGAGGACTAGCAGCTTGAGAGGCAAGAAGACTACTGGGTAGGGCAGAGCTCAGCAGTACGATCACTGCTGAGAGGATGAACAGAATAAATCGGGATAATACTTTCCAATGTCGCATTTCAGTTTTGTTAATGCCTGATTCAGATCCCCCGTTGGTCTCCCTTAATAAGGGTAGGGCTGTTTCATTTCATTTATAAACCCTATATAGGCCAAATGATTAAAGACGGGGTACATTTTTGCAGAGATTGCGATCCCTCTCGTCAACATTGGGGTTACTAAGATAGTCTCGCACCCAATCACAACCCTTGACTATTAGTTCATCGAATCCTCCTATACGCCATAACTTGGCAGTTCCGGATTCGTCAAGAGTGGCTAGTAAGCTGCCATCAGCACTAAGACTTATACTTGTAACTTTACTTTGATGCCCATGTTCAAAAGTAGTCAATAATTTTCCTGACATATCCCATACACGGATCTTACCCTCATCATCCGAATCACCCCGCTCCGCACTAACGACTAAGCCACCCTTGGGACTAAAACCGATACTATCAAAGCTGTTATTAGCACCCTTAAACTTAACTAATTCCTCACCAGACTCAAAGTCTTTTAAAAAGATATTACCTATCTCTTCATAGTTTATCTCAATCGCGACTGCTTCGTAATCCTGCTGCGCCACTAACAGCTTGCCATCGGATCTAAAAGCGATTTCACCAATCTGCTCAGATTCTGTGTTCCAGATTTTACTGTTCAAATTCAACCGATGGGGAGTACTATTATTATTATCTACAGTAATATCGTTCTCCACAACAACCAATTCTTCACCATCAGGGCTAAAAAGAAGCTGGCTAATTGTTTTATTAATAAATTTTTGAGATTCTTCATACAACTCCTTGCCCTTCAAATCCAATAAGCGAATCGTATTATCTTCATGCAATACAGCCAATTGTGTACCATCAGGGCTAAAAATGATTTGCCTTATTGTTGTTTTAAGATCGGGAAATGGCTTCAACACCTTACCAGTCGTCAAATCCAACAGACGAATAGTGTCATCATTTCCGACAACAGCTAGTTGCTTACCATCGGGGCTGATGCTGATACTTTTTAAATTCGGAATTAGCTCTAACTCCTCTAATGGCTTCTGATCTAGTTTCCACCAGACCAGGGTATTATCATTACCACCTAAACTAGCAAGTTGTCTGCCGTTCGACGAGCTAGAAATAACCTCACCAATACCACCTTGGTGGCCTTTCAGTTTAAATTCCAACTCCAATAATTCTAAATCAGGATCATAAACACTAATAATACCCTCATCTTTTTGCCCAATAATCAGACGACCTTTGGTATCAAAAATGATACTGCCAGCTTCACTTATATTTTGCAAATCATCCTCATTATAATTGTTACCTGATTTGCAAACTAAACATAAAAAGTAGGCAAAGGTTGTATTCTCACCCCACAATCCTACTAAGTAGTCATCATTAGGACTAAAAACCGGATATTCCACTAATGGAAGATAATAAATTTCTTGTTGAAACTTTACCAAATGCTTACCACTCCTGTAGTCCAAAAACCTGAGGGTATGGTAGGTATCGTAAGAGTTGCTAGTAACTGCTACTAGCTCATTCTTATAGTTAAAGTTAATAGAAATAATATCATAGCCTTTTTGTTCCCATCGCTTTAGTTTATGTCCCTTTTCCCACCACCAGATGCTACGGGGATTGCTGCCCATGGGATTGCTGCCCAAATGTCCCCTTAGATAGGCTGCAAGCTTTTTGCTATCAGGACTGAAACTGATCCCTTTTTCATCTAAATTATTTGTAAAGGAATTACAGTTTTCACGCTGGGATTGTTCTTCCTGTTTTTTTTCTAAGTTCCAAATTCGAACATGATCTTTCTGGTCAATTGTTGCTAATAAGCGACTATCCGGACTAACATCAAGTTCTACGTTGCCCTGATGTCCTGGAAATATTTTGGGTTGTTGTGTGCCTTGGAAGTCTTGTAAGCGGACAGTACCACCCTTCTCTGTAGCAATCATTAACGTACCATCACAGTTAAAAAACATCTTTTTAAAACCTTGAGGCACTTCTCTGCGGTTATATTCTCTAGTTGAATAGAATACCTTTCGCAAAGTTTGTAACACTTCAGTTTTAAGCTGACTGTTTGGCTTGAATAAGGATAAGTATACCGGCCAATCTTGAAGAGATGTTGCTGCCCGTAAACTGGCAAGCAAAGCGTTTAAATCTTGATCTGATTGTAACTTGGCTTCGGCTGTTTGCCGATCAGCCTTAATTTGACCGATCAGGGCATATTTCTGACCAATTAAGGAGAATACTAACCCTAGCATAACTGCGATCGCAACACCCAAATTCCGACGAGTATTTAAGCTTTTTCGCCGGACGCTACGGCGCACAAACTCAGCTTCTACTTGGTTAAGCCAGTTATGCTCAGAATTGAGTACCTTTTTCAAGAAATCCAGACGTGGGTTAGTATGCCAAAGAAACCTTGCCGTCTGCTGGCTTTCCCACTCCTGGGCTGCGGTAGTCAACCGCCGTTGTAGAAGTAAATTTTCCTCCTCCTCTTGCTTCCATCCCAGCAATCTTTGCCATCCCCGCACTAAAGCATCATGGGCTGGTTCTACATAGGGATTCCCCTCAGCATCTTGTCCTTCTACTAATAACCGTGCTGTGCTAAAACCCTCAATTACTTCCTTGACTAAATCATTTTTCTGAGGCGGATATTCCAATTCCGATAAAGGTACTTGCCTACGGGCTAACTCACCCCCACCTAGTGCCACCATCCGCAGCATCACATGACGGATCACTTGGTCATAAGCGGGATTTTCTTGAACTAGCTTCTGATATTCTTCATCTGCCCTTTGAGTTAGCGATCGCATTACTCCCCCCAATTCACTATAATCGGCTTGAGTCAA
>NZ_CEYLVT010000343.1:0-5527 GCF_982860115.1 Moorena sp. | reverse complement strand
CACGCTACGCGAATGGTCAGGCGGGGCGCGATGCTCGGTACGAGCCGCTACGCGAACGCTAATTAAAAAACGACTCAAGAGCAGCTATGCTAGCAAAAAAGTGCATTGAGCCAAAGGCGATCTAAAGGGATGACTCCTACCAATTTATTAATTTTTCCTGGTTCCGGTTTATTAGCAGGTATTCTTGCCGGATTTCTCGGCATTGGTGGCGGTGTAGTGCTCGTTCCCTTGTTAGTGGCATTAGGATATCAACCAGTTCAAACCGCTGCTACCAGTAGTCTGTCGATTGTGATTACAGCTACCTCTGGTACACTGCAAAACTGGCGGATGGGCTACTTTGATCTAAAAAGTGTAATTGGCATCGGATTTCCAGCTCTAATCACAGCACAAATTGGTGCCTATCTAGCCGACCTGTTCCCTCCTTACTTGTTACTGGTAGCCTTTGGGATACTGCTACTGGTTACGATATATTTGATCCAACTACGCAAACAGCTTAAGTCTAGAGCGGAACAGGAATCTCAAAGAGCACTAAACAACAGACTTTCTTCAAACTCTTTCACCAAAGCTACTGTAGCCAGGATAGCTACAGGTGGTTTGGCTGGCTTATTAGCTGGTCTATTTGGTATTGGTGGGGGAACAATTATGGTTCCACTCCAAATGTTGCTCCTAGGAGAACCGATTAAAACTGCGATTCAGACAAGTCTAGGGGTAATCGTCATTACAGCAGTTTCAGCCTCTGCAGGACATGCCTTACAGGGAAATGTCTTATGGATTGAGGGACTGCTGCTAGGTATAGGAGGCTTTTTGGGAGCGCAAATTAGTACTCGCTTTCTGCCAAAGTTACCAGACCAAGTAGTGAGCAATGGATTTCGCACGCTGTTATTTTCCCTATCAATTTTTATCTTTTGGCAGGCATGGCAGAGTTACGGTGGTTGAGAGTCTGTATATACTTGATTAGACTTCGCCGTAGTGGTTGGGAATAGGGAACTTCGGATATCGGAACAGAACTATAAATACATATCAAGTAGGGACGTATGGCGTGCGCCCCTACAGGTTGAGTCACTCCCTAAGTCCTGTTATAGTTTCTCAATAATCAATAACGTTTGTGTCGTAACTCAGCTTTAGGTGAAACCGCCAGCCCAGATATATCGCCCCGGCTGGACTCGTTTCCAGCCTTTAGATTCACATCCTTTAGTTAAAGTGTTACTAATGGATTTACGGGCTACATTTTTCTTCTTAGGATCCAAACCATTAGGATAAAGCACGTCCAAAACATCTGCGGCACTCATGATCTGTGGATAGTGTTCTCTTAACACAGAAGCCACTAGCTCATATAACGTCATATACTTTAATTGCTCTAACTTAGGTAGCGGAGAAGGCCGACGAGCTTTGCTCTTAGCAGGCTTTCTCTGAGGTTTATTGGTAGAAACTAAATCGGGCAAATCTTCAGCAGAAAAGGTGTAGCAATCTGGAGAGTCAGGGTCAGAGTGCCATAACCCCTGGCTCTCCCCTTTCAGCAAGATAGATTTGACCAGAGAAGTTTTCGAGGCAATATTCTCTTTGCCCAACTCTCCAAACAGCTCCCTGATCAGGTAATCAACGTGGAAGATCGTACCCCTATGAGTTTCTAGGAGTCGCTCAATGGCTTCTGTAATCCTCTGCTCCTGGTAATCAAGTTGTTGTTTGAGTGCTAATGGTGACTCATCTAATTCAGTTTCAGTGGAGAAGTCTGCAGGCAATTCAGCTACTGGCGTGGTGAGGTAGTATTTTTCCTGCTGGTTGTGGTTGCGATTTCCAGGAGGCAGGAACTTGTTGGAATTGTTTTCTGGTAGAGCTAATGCATTGGTATTTAGCAAAGCTTTAGCATGGTTAAGCTGTTCTCTTGCAACTGTGGCAGCTTGTTCATGATACTCCACCATTTGTCGGTAGTAATCAACCAAATCTGCTAACATGTTTTGACTTTGCGATGGTAGCGATGGCTGTGATGGAACATAAGACATCTACTTTTTTCCCCCAGATTCGTTAGCGTGTTGATAGCGAAGACACTTTCTGGCTACTCCTTTGCAGCGATTTCCATACTTGGGACAACAGGTAGCATAAGTCTCCCTCTCTGCAGGCGAATTGCAGTAGTGGCAAATGAACTTGTAAACCCGTGTATGGATAGTACGCCTGTGGGCTCTTACTTTGTATTCTCGAACAAAAACTTGTTTACTGGGCATGATTGTTTATATAATTTACTCCTTAAAGAGTAACAATGGGTTCCTAATAAGTGAAAGGAAGCGAATTAACACTGCTGGTGTGTTCTTTTTGAACTCTCCCTTGCGTCAAGCACGGGGGATTCTACGCAGAAGGGGATAGCGGATGAAACTGGAAGCCTCAACCATAATCTTCGATTTAGTTGTCGGTACTTCACATAACTCCCATAGCAAGGGGAGTAGGAGTAATACCTTTGACTCCAATTTGATCTAACATCCTCACACAATAACTGCAAGCTGTACAATAGGTAACTCCCGCCAGATTCCTCTGGAAAAACGGCAGCTGATGGCATCGATTCTGATTGGCTCTGTGACCCAATGCTCACAACACTCGATCGAGGTGACTCACATCTGTCCATACCAAGTCATTTCCCCTAAGTAGAAGATCATGGTCGATAAGCTAAATGCGCGCTCGGTGTCTAGTGATAGACTATTCCATATCTAGTCTAGGTTTGACCTTAAGCAGTGTGCCATTCTCCTAGGATTACCGATTACCCTGAGCCAATCACCCAACAATCCGATGTGGCATCCCTTTTCAAGAAAGGGTATCAGAATCTGCTCAACCTCTGGCTCCCCCATCCGAAGTTCCTAACAGAGCATATAACCCCCTTCGCTTTCGCATCCTACTGCGCACCGGAGCCGCGCTTCACGTCTATGGGTCGCAAGCGGTTTATCAAAAACTGCTATTGCTCATCCCTAACAATTACAACCAGATTAGCAACTAACAATTACTATTGACCAATCCCAAGAATGGATTAGATTGTAAACCACTAACTTATCTAAACTTTCCCTACCTATTAGGATAAGCAAACTGATTAAAATCGAGAAAATATTACTCGTCAGCTATCAGTTAAGACACTGGGTTTCCTCAAGCAACCCTTATTATAAAAAGATAACCGATCCAGGAAATACTGGTCACAAAAATGTTACACATAAAAAAATATGAAGCAAAATTATATAAAATATAACCAATGATCTTACAGATAAATCCTGCTAATTATAATTAGCTTATATATAAGACTTTAATTGACGTAATTTTTATGGTTTATTTTTTTTAGATAAACGCTGTAATTTTTGTTTAACTAATTGGTGGATTGACTTGATAGTATTTTTTTTATTGGCGTCTATTTTTGGCTGCTGAGATTTATTTTTTTCGAGTTTTATTACTAATTCTAAAGCTTCTTTATTTTGATTGATTTCTTCTACAACTATTTTTCGTTTCTGTTCAGGATCTGTTATTGTTGCTTGATACTCGTTTCTTAACTTAAGTTTTTTAGTATTATTATACAAGGGGATAGGGTTAATCCCATATACCATTAGGATTTGAAGATTTTTTCTGGCGGCCATGAATTTTTTGCTAGCGGCTACTATGCCTCTACTTAGACAAAAGGAAGCTATGGAAAAAATTATGGCTACAACAAAAGCAATAACGGGTATTAACTGATCTACTGCTCCGGCTTCGTTGCTGACTAATACGGCTTGGAAATTCAAAAATATATCTCCTAATAGTACCAGCCAAATTATAGATAATCCATTAGTTAATGGTAAAGGTATCTTAATTTTTTTGCTAAGAATTCCAGACCCATCTACTATAGAGGTTATGGGTAAAGCACCTGTTACCAATAAACTGAGTAAATTCTTAGTCTCAATCCCAAATATTTGATCACCCTTGGACAGAGCAAGTCTTTCCCCAAACGAGTAATCTAATAGAGCAAACTGTCCAAAACTAGAAATGATTAACAGTGCTGAAAATATCAAAATTATGAGGACTTGAAGTCTTTTTTCTCGGCTATACCAATCTTCAAGCTTTTCACGCTCTTTCGGCTTTTCGATATAGTTTTCAGACTTGGTAGCTGCTGGGTCAAATTCAGTCATATCTGATCACATCTTTAGTTTACTCTTTTGCAATTAAGCATTTGGAGCCTATACCTTTGGTTTAACCTCTAATTTGTCCTGGAAATCCCCAAAATTATATTAGTGTAAAACGATTTTTTGGAAATCATCCGGTATTTTGCAATAGGTATCTTCTGAACTAGGAGTATATTTTTCGAGGTATTCTTCATTCAGGATTGACTCAAAAGAATTATCAAGATTAATCCCACCTATATCATCTATCTGGTTTAATTCTTTTTGAATTTCTGTTTTAACAGTTTGACCATCCCGAAATGCCTTACTTGCTTGAAGTGTTTTCCTATCCTTTTGTCTTAAAATTTCTTTTAAATTTGGATAATTTTTGAGCTTAAAATAATAAATTCCTTCAAATAAGTCCCAGGTGTAAACCTTAAGGTTAACATTGGGTTGAGCATCTTTGATTTCAAAGGGTAACGAAACGATTAAAATAACACTTTTAATTTTAGGATCACGAATTTGTAGATTTCTTTCCAGACTTAAATTTAGAACTTGTTGCTCATCTTCCCGAGACCATTTCCAAGCTAAGCAACTAGCTTTTTTATAAACCCATCCCTCTTTATAGTTATCAATACGTCTGATATAAAAACTTTTAGCTTGATGAGAAAATGTCAATAATGTTATAATATTGGGAGTATATCTCTGATCTAGTAAACTATTGCTATCTTTAATTTCTGGTTTTGAGTTGACAGGAACTCTCAAGACAAGCTTTTGAGGTGCGCATTCTTGATTGCCAAAAATCTCGTTATAGATAGGTTCATTAGACTGCACACTTATACTTCGAGCTTCTTCAGTTTGAATGAGACAGGGAGTAATTTTAGGGGTACAGGATTGTAGCCCGATACTATTCAAGATAAGAGTGACAATAATTCCTAGGTAGCGGTGCGACCCCGGCCAGGTGCCCTCGCCATGGGAACGCGCACCAAGACATCGGAAGAGTTTATTCATGCGAAACTGTACCATGAAATGACTTAAAATATGCTGTAGGCTAGCAATTTTTAGTTGAGCGTTCATGCCTACAGGATTACCTCAGGCATCTTTTGCCAACCTGCAACGATATACCATGGAAAGGGTATGCGATCGCGTTAGATACATCTCACTAATGATCTTCTAAGGTCACCGCAGACTTCCGGATTGTTGGCAAAATTAGCATGTTTGTCGTTTGTCCAACTCCTCTAATAGCCGTTTGAGCTCCTTAATATCTACTTCCGCTTCTGCCGTGGGATTCCAACCTAATTGGATCTCTGAGTCAAAAATACCCTAGGTGCGCTTTCCGCATCTAATTCTTAAATTCGCGCTTTGGTGCGCGCCTCCTAGGGCGCGAGGGATTGCTCGCGCCCTAGGCTCGCGTCTTTCGGCAAAGC
>NZ_CEYLVT010000342.1:0-5588 GCF_982860115.1 Moorena sp. | reverse complement strand
CGGGAATCGGGAATCGGGAATCGGGAATCGGGAATCGGGAATCGGGAATCGGAAAGGATTCTAGAGACTAATACAGCACGGCGGAAATCAATATACTTTTCAAAAAAAGCAAAACTCTTATATACTAAACCTTTAATCAGTAAACATGTAATAATTTTGAATTTTGAATTTTGAATTCCGCACTGTGCTACACCTTTTTAAGGTTTGCAAGAGGTCCGATAATTAGGAATTAAGGACTAGTAATTTTAACTGGTGAACCATCTTTTAATCCTTCACCCCCTGACACAACTAGGGGTTGATTGGCTTGTAAGTTTTGATTAGTGATCAGGAGTTTTTCCCCCATATCCGCTAAGATTTCTACGGTAAACTCTTGTGCTTTGTCTTGGGAAATGGTATAGATTAGGGATTGGTTTTTTCGTTTAATGATGGCATCACGGGGGATAACAAAACTGGGATCTACATCAATGGGTAAATCTAAAGTGGCTTGAATTCCCATTCCAGCTAATAAGTCTTTTGGGGGATTTTTGAGATTTACCCTTACTAGTTGTCGCCGTGAGTTGGCATTGGCTGTAGGCACAACGCTGGTAATCTCTGCTCGTTGCTGCCAGTTAGGGAAACTTCGCGGTGCAGTTAATTCCACATACATCCCTGGTTTGACCTGATTAGTAAACTTTTCTGGTACTTCTAGAAAGATATCGAATTGAGCATTATTGACCAAGGTCATGATGGCATCCCCACCTTCAACATAGTTCCCAGTGTCAACTTCCCTCGATTGCACCACCCCAGCTGTAGGGGCTTTAATCGTGGCTCGTTGTAATGCAAGTTGGGCTTGATCAACTGCTGCTTGAGCTGCTGCTACTACTCCTTTCTGGGCATTAATTTCTTCCTGGGTTGGTCCGACTTGGGCTTCCGCTAACAGAGCTGCAATGCTCAACCGCTCACTGATGGTGGCATCAACGGTACTTTTGGCTTCAGCAATTTCTTGCTGGGTTTTAGTTTGTTCTGCACTTAGGGCAGCTTGAGCCCGTAAGCGCTCACTGGTAGCTGCATCAGCTGATTTTTCTGCTTCCACTTTCGCTCGTTCAGACAGAGCTCCTTCCAGAGTTAAGCCTTCAATGCGTTTGAGGTTGTCCTTGGCTTCTTGTTCCCGAGCTTTAGCCGCATCCAGTTCTGCTTGCCGTTGGGCAATTAAATTGGGTTGCATGGCTATCATACCATCAAGGTTATCCTTGGCTTCTTGTTCCCGAGCTTTAGCCGCATCTAGTTCTGCTTGCCGTTGGGCAAGAATTTCTGGACGGGTTCCGATTTGTAATCGAGCCAGATTACTTTTTTCCTGAGTAAGCCTTGCCTTAGCTTGGGCGAGGGCTAACTGTTGGTCAGCACCATCAAGACTAGCAATGGTCATGCCCGGGGTAACGCGATCGCCTTCTCGGACTTTGACTTGTTGTATCACACCATCCACCTGAGATTTAATCGTGATTTTTTCACTTGCCTCTACTTCACCCAGTAACTGGATCCGTTTAACTCCTTTACCTAAGGACAGGGGAATAGTTTCTACCGGTCGCGGTGGTATCTGTTTAGTTTTCGTCTGGGCTACAGGGGGTTCTGGTACTGTCGAGATTTGCAACAACGCTAGACCTCCTACTAAAAATAGGACTGTCAGTAGCCATGCAGAGGATTTGCCTTTGGTTTCTTCTTGGCTTTGGGAATGTGACTCTGGCTGATAGTGATTAGACACTTGGGTATTTACAGGTTCCATGGTGATGCCCTGACAAAAAGATGTCAAAAAGATGTTTATAGGATAACTTTGCTCAATCCTACTGCTGGCCTGATTAACTCGATCAGAGCAGTTGAGTTAGATAGGAATTACTCTAGCTTTACAAATTTTAATCAAAATTTAATGGTTATGGCATCAAAGTTTTTATATTCTTAGGGGAGGAAAATTCAATCCATGAGTGAACCGCTACTTTGTGTCGAAAACTTGCAGGTGGCCTATCCTAGTACCCAATCCCTTGCAAAACCGGCTTGGGCAGTAGATGATGTTTCCTTCATGCTAGATTCAGGGGAGCGACTGGGATTAGTGGGTGAGTCAGGCTGCGGTAAGTCTACTTTGGGACGAGCTATCATGCAGTTGTTACCACAAGGGTCCCGAGTGACAGGACAGGTAAGGTTTGCTGGAAAGTCTGTCTTTGACTTAACTCCTGGACAGCTGCGGCAGTTTCGGGGAGAAGCTGTAGCGCTAGTGTTTCAAGACCCGATGACTCGCCTTGACCCTTTGATGAGTATAGGGGAACACTGCCTAGAAACCCTCAGAGCTCATCAACCCCAGCTATCACGACGTGAGAGTAAAGCAAAAGTATTAGAAACTCTAGATGCGGTGAAAATTGCCGCTAATCGCTTCTCTCAATATCCCCATGAATTTAGTGGCGGGATGCGGCAACGGGTTGCGATCGCATTGGCCTTGTTGCTCAATCCCAAGTTAATTGTAGCAGATGAACCCACCACTAGCTTGGATGTTACGGTAGAGGCACAGATATTAGAAGAATTAACTAGGTTATGTCGAGAACGGGACATGGCACTGTTACTGATTTCTCACGATTTGGCCATGATTGGGGAATATTGCGATCGCATTGCGGTCATGTATGGTGGCAAAATGGTGGAAACTGGGCCAGTGGCACAGATTCTGTGGCAACCTAACCATGACTATACGCGATCGCTCTTAGAAGCAGCTCTACATCTGCAGGCAGTTAAAGACCACACTGACACTAATAACCCTGACACTAATAACCCTGACACTAATAACCCTGACACTAATAACCCTGAGGGGAATTCCAGCTCTGGGATTCCTACCCCTTTGCTAAGGGTTACTAATCTCAAACAATATTATACCTTAGAAAGCAATTTTATTCAGCAACTGGTATCTCAAGAAAAAAACGTTATCAAAGCTGTCGATAACGTCAGCTTTGATTTATATCCTGGGCAAATTTTAGGACTAGTAGGAGAATCCGGTTGTGGCAAAAGTACTTTATCTCGCACTATCTTACAATTAGTTCGTCCTACCGCTGGAACCGTTGAGTTTAAAGGCACAAATTTAGCTACACTCAATCGACATTCCCTACAAGAAATTCGTCGTCAAATCCAAATGGTATTTCAGGACCCCCATGCTTGCCTTAATCCTTTAATGACTGTGGGAGAAAGTATTGCCGACCCCTTATTTATTCATAAATTAGCGGCTAATCCAACAGCAGCAAAAAATCAGGTCAATGAAATGCTAGAACGGGTAGGATTAACGCCTGTAGAGGATTACTATAATCGCTATCCCGCTGACCTTTCTGGAGGACAACAACAACGGGTTGCTATTGCTCGGGCATTGATTACTCATCCTAGTTTGGTGATTTGTGATGAACCAGTGAGTATGCTGGATGCTAGTGTCCAAACTCAAGTCTTAGAATTAATGTTGGAGTTGAAAGAAGCGTTTAATCTTACCTATTTGTTTATTACTCATGACCTCTGGGTAGCACGGTTTTTCTGTGATGGAATCGCCGTGATGAATAAAGGTCAGATTGTTGAAAAGAAACCAACTCATGACCTGTTTACTAATCCTGAGCATCCTTACACTAGAACCTTGCTAGAGGCAGCTCCATTGTTAGACAAACAAAAGTGATTTATAAGCAGTCAGCCGTCAGCTATCAGTTATCAGCTATCAGTTATCAGCTGATAGCTGACCGATGCTTCACAGGCTGGAAGCCTGTTCCACAAAGCTGACCGCTGACCGCTGACCGCTGATAGCTTACTAAAGGATTTCAATAGTTTGAGCAGTGATAGCAGACTTACTGGAACCAGAACTCTGACCTTTAATCCGAACCTTTTGGTCAGGACTTAATTTTCCTGGGTCAACAGTTTCTCCTTGACGAGTGATTTTGGTATCGGAAAGAAGTTGTACACTATAGGAACCAGACTTCGTCTCTACCTTTAACTGTAGAGGGAAACTTTCCATAACTGCGACAATTTTACCTTCGATAATCATTTGTTCATCAGTTGAAGTAACTATTGGATTATTATCTGGATTATTACCCTGATTGTTTTGCGATGGAACGTCTGGTTGGGGAGCGCTACAAGCAGAAAACAGCAGGCTTAATCCGATAAGACTGCTGAAAGCAAAAGATTTAAAACGAATTTGTAGTTTAGTAGTCATCTGACGGTTTTGTCCTTTGTTAGTTGACCTGTAAGCATTCAGGTATCAGTGGTCAGTGGTCAGCGGTCAGCGGTCAGCGGTCAGCGGTCAGCCGTTAGCCGTTAGCGATCGCCATCAGCTGTTGACTGTTCGCGTAGCGTGCCCGTAGCGCATAAGCTAAGAGCTGATAGCTGATAGCTGATAACTGATCACTGATCACTGAAAGCTGATCACTGACGGCTGATAACTGACCGCTGATAGCTGACGGCTGATTAGTCCCGGAGATATTAGAGATTTTTCCAAGCGGACATGTTATCAAACACAGACTTATTGATCCGGACAGCACTGTTAGGACAGCCACCATAGCCGTGAATTCCCACTGCATGGCGTTCACCATCTTGGAAGCGCCAGATGGGGCTACCACTTTGACCGCCATAGGTATCGAGCATATAGGAGAGCTTGCCACCACTGATGCTGGTAATTCGGCCAGCATTGAACCATTGTGTGCCAAATGGTTTGTCACCAGCGTAGCCAGAGTTATTTACCTGTAGATTTCTCAGTAACTCGTCGGATAGATTCATAAATCCGAACCAGCCGACTCGGTTCCCTAGGGTGTCATCCGGTAGAATAATTGCTCCGTAATCGAAGTCATCATCTTTTTCTTGTGTCCAGCCTTTTACACTGCGGAAGGATGTGCCAACTTGGGAGCCGAAGGGAGCTTCGTTCTCATCCATACCGGGAAAGACCTCAATTTTCTGCGCCCAACCATTAGCACTATGGCTATAGACGCAATGTCCAGACGTCATTACTGTCCGTGGTCCAATGAACCAGCCAGTACACCGGGAGCGGCTGCCATCAGCTTTGGTAATCATTAACTGGCAAATCCATCGCCAGGGAACACTAGTAGCTGGGGAAATACGGATGCGGTCGTCACTACCACATACTGACTCCGGCCTTTTGAATTCTTCAGCACCAGCATCTGGAAGATTTTCTATCTCTTCTGTGACCAAAATTCTTTCGTCGAAATCCAAACCGTCATTAAGCGCTCGGGATTTATTGAATCCGGGTACTGCTTCCATTTCACCGCGACCCATCATTCCCTCAAATTGGTCTTCGCAATCTATTGCCTGGGATTGATTTTCGCTGGAAGTGATTTCATGGAGCGGCTGATCGTCCCGTTCTATTTCCTTCGCTTGCTTGGTTTGATTGGAAACTATTTCAGTTTCTGACATAACTATTATCCTTTAGAGTTAACTACTAAAAAGAACTCACTTGAATGTTCTTTCCATTTACATAATTGCAAGGCTGCAGTAGGGTTGACAGTACCCTTGCGGGTACTTATTGGGAGCAGGGAATTTAGAATGCGCGAATTTAGAATGCGCGAATCGGGAATCGGGAATCGGGAATCGGGAAT
>NZ_CEYLVT010000341.1:0-5605 GCF_982860115.1 Moorena sp. | reverse complement strand
TCCCGACTCCCGACTCCCGACTCCCGACTCCCGACTCCCGACTCCCTACTCCCTAATCACTGTTCTCTTTGCTATAAACACTCAATACTAAACAGTATCAAATCAAGGCCATGTCTAACAACAATCATCTAAGTAAAACAAGCACGATTAATAATTTTGCTATAGACAACAAACCCCTTTCCAACACAGCCCTTCCTGTTGTTACCCCAGCTAATCCTCTTGCTAATCTGCAACAGCAACATATTGAAGAAGTCGCCGAAGCATTGGTGGAATTTCAAATGACTGCCATGTCTGATAAGAAGAAACAGGAGCAAGAAACAAAAGAGCTACAGAAAAAAATGGGTCGCTTCACTGCTATTTGGATGATTTTAATCGTGATGGTAGCAGGAGCAGGAGCTTGGACAGGATATTTCTTTTATACCCAGCTCAAGCAGCTAACTACAGAAATTACGTCATTGAAAGAAGCTCCGGCAGAATCAGAACAGGCAAAACAAGTTCAACAGCTAGAACGTCAGCTATCTGAACTTAAAAAGCAAGTGCCATCGAATCTGGCAACTGACTTAGAAGCTAACCAAAAAAAACTTTCAGCACTAGAAAAACAAGTCCAAGGAGTACAAGAAAGCGTTAAGCACCGCCAACAAGCCCTAGTGGTTTTAGCCAATGCTTTTCAAGACTTGGCTAATTTTGATCAGTCTAACCCTCCTGTGACTGCGACCTCAGCGGAAAATAGTCCAAAAGGTGGCGCTGGAAGTCAATAATTGAGCTTTCATCCTCTGACAATTGACTATAACCGAATTTTGGCGATTTCATCGCCTTTTGTTGCTGCTCACAAGCATAAATATCTTCGAGCATGACATCACCTGATTCCAGAAAATTTTGGTTTTCTTGTTTATTATTATTGTCATCTGACCCCCAAAGAAACCAAGTCCCAATTAGCATCATTTCAGCATAGCTAGCTAAGCTTAAGTAAGTCTTTTTAGAGGTCAAGCTCTTAAAGCTTTCCCAAGCCCCGTATGCTAGATAGTCCATTGTTGAAATAGGCATAGTCCATGTCCGGACTTCGACAGTTGTTTGATCTGGCGCAACTGGTATCACATGGAGAATCATCCAAGTATTCTCGGTACCTACGATGCCTAGATTGGGGAAAAGCATATGCACATAAGCCCCAATTTTTTCCCGAGGAATGTGATCAATAATCGGTAGTGGTGACTTTTTTTCCAGGGAATCCAGATAGGTTTTGGTCAGGGGTTCAAAGAAAGTCCAGTGGCGACCGACAAACGACCACTCTTGGTTCTTATGATCGTATTCCCGCAATGTTTCGGAATGTAGGTGCGCCAGATGATAACCATCAATATAATTTTCAACGAAGATTTTCCAATTTGCCTTTACCTGGTAAGTGTATTTTTCTGCTTCCACCAGTTTTTCCGGCTGATGAGGACCAAATTTTTCGGGGAAACCAGCTAACCAGGTCATCAGAGGCTCTGGGCTAGGATCGGGATGGACAAAGATCATACCCTTCCAAGTTTCAACCGCTGCCGGATGAAGCCCCAAAGTTGAGATATTGATGTCGGAAAACTTCTCCTGTTGGGGAACGCCAGATAAAGCACCATCCAACGAGTAAACCCAATTATGATAAGGGCATCTGATCAACTTTTTGCCTTTACCGGTCACTTTCAGAAGTTGGGTTCCGCGATGGCGGCAGATGTTGTGGAAAGCCCGTAGGGTTTGATCGTTGCCCCGTACCACGATCAGGGGATACAGTCCTACCTGAACACAGAGGTAATCGCCAACGTCTGGAATGTCCAATGTCATCCCAGCAAATTGCCAGCAACAACCAAATAGGTCTTTCTGCTCCCGGTCAAACCACTCCTGAGACCTGTAAGCTTCCACTGGCAGAAGTAAACTTTTGGTCGATTTTGATGTAACCTTTTTCATTAAATTAGATTTCTCCTTATTATCACGACAACCGCTATAGATTGAGGCAAATGGCAATTAACCATTAACCTTAGTTCGAGCTAAGTTCGACATAACCAACTTTATCCAGAACTTTATCCAGAACTCAGGAGGTTCGAGTTAGGAGTTATATTATTTCAGGATAATTACCCTTAATAAATATCTCCCTCGGTGCGCTTTCCTTGTCTTGATGCAGTCGCTCATGGGGGGAACCCCCTTTGGCGGCGCTGCATCGCTAGGCGAATTAAATTCGCCACGGGTCGCATCGCTCCCTATCTCCCTATCTCCCCACCAATCAAATTTTAGTCAGATGCAAGAAACAGCCCTGCCCCTGTGAGGGGGTTAGGGGTGGGTTCCACCTTCTCCTTAATTATGGGTATTCAACCAGACTTGATATTAGGAGTTATAACCCCGCTTTCTCCCTTACCAAAGGCTCGAGAATTGTCAGCAAACTCAAGGGCATCAGCTCTTGACTAAGGGATTGAGCATAGGCAGCACTTAGATAAGCTTGGTACTCTGATTTACCAGCAATATAGGTTTGAAAAAATGCTAAACTCAATGCCTTCATATACTCCTGAGCAATAGTTGGGTCAGGACCAAGCACTGCCTCAGGTAAGGGGACATCATCTTCTGATGGGGCGAGGGTGGAAAAGTGGGTTCCTTTCCTGAGTAATACTAGATACTTCTGTAGAGTTGTCAGCCAAGTAAAGGGTTGAATCTGTTCTGGTAACGCTGGCGCTACGGTATCATCACTACCAGCGACTACCATCAGGGGCACTTGAATTTCGCTAAGTTGGGATTTTCCTAAGACTGTGCTAGCAATTGGATTAATTGCGATCGCACCTTTAATCCGTTGATCCGATAACTGATAGTCCTGTGGTGGTAAGTCAAAGGCACGACACTGAAGTAGTAGGGATATATTCAAGGTATCCTCATTTAAGGGAGCGCAATCCTTTTGCAATTGCTCAAAATTAATCTCGCCTCCAGCAAGAGCTAAGGATGTGTAACCCCCAAAGGACTGACCCAATACTCCCACCTGTTGCAAATTTAACTGCCCTTTAAAGGAACTTTCTAGTTCATCAAGTAACAACTTGATATCCAGAGGGCGGTTAATAAATTCTGATGGTGGAGCTACCTCTTTGGCAAGACCACTTAACAAAGCCTGTATTTGATCCGCATTACTGCCTGGATGTTCCGGTACAGCCACAGCAAATCCATGGGATGCCAGGTGATGGGCTAAGTACTCAAATGTCTTCCGTTCTGAACCCAGTCCGTGGGAAATAACAATCACTGGTGCTAACCCTTCCCTTGGGGACTCTGGCAAATACAAATCAACGGGAAACTCTCGCCGACGGCTGAGGTCATCGAAGGTAATGGTTTGCTTGGTATAGCTTACTGAACCGGGTTGCCGTAAGTCTAGGGATAAATCGGATAAACCTCGCTCTGTCTGGGCTGCCGCTTCCTGCTCCGATGCCTGTTCCACTGCTGCAATGGCCGTTTGGGTTTGCTGAATCAGCTTCGATAAGTCATCAATAATTTCAAAACCCCGTTGTGAGTTAATCCGAATCCCGTAAGTCGGAAATTCCTGCAACACATTCAAAATCGTCAACCCTTCTGGCTGAAAAGCGGCTTTGATTAAAGCCGCTCGAATAGCATAGAAACCGGGTTGACGAGCTTTGGTTTGAATCACTTCACCTACCCGTTGTAGAACTATTTCCCCTTGAGGTGAGTAGAGGAATTGAGCGATCGCTACTGGTGTGACATCAATGGGAGTGATTAAGACCTGCCGCAGTTGTTTGAATTCTTCCGGCTTTACATACCCTGCATAGAAGGCTAAGGATGGCTCAACTTTGCCCACTGTCGCATAAACTTCTAGAGCTGCGATCGGTAGAGAAAACTCGATTGGACCATAGGAAATATAGATTTTCTCTGCTGCCTCAACTGGTGCAGAAATCATCACTGGAGTGACCAACAATCCTAGATTCAGCAGCAGCCATCTTAGTCTAGTTTGTAGTTTACCTTTTGCTAATCTGAACATATAGACTTTCCAAATGAGTTGTAAAACTAAATTGTAATTTTTTATAATACAAAAAACGCTGTATTTCTTGCTAAGGTTACTTTTCAGGAGTTTTATGTTCCCTAAAGCATTTCGTTATTTGTTTACATCTCAAATGTAAATACTATAGGCCGACTCCCTAGCTCCCTAAACCCCACACCCCACACCCTACCCCCTTGGTTGACTGACTAAAGTCAGTCAACCAGCCCTAGTGCTGAATCGGGCAAGACATTTGTATTATGTAATAACGATTTGTCAATTTTTGATGACATTTAAGGATAGATTAAATAGACTGGGATTATGTGATTGCGAAAATTTGTGGTAGAGTGAATAACTCTAGCCAAGATTCAAGCTTGTTTTCCTAAAAAATACTAACTAGTTTTTTAGTATTTTTTGGGAGACTAGCTATGATAATTTAAGATAAATAGGATAGCGTCTTAACAGGGTGCATCTTAATAAAAACTGGGGAGCTATAAAGTGCTCATTCCAGGAAAAGAGTACACTTTGTTTTCTGGGCAATTGTGTGTAACACTGCGGCTAGGGTAAACTAGTTTACTCATTGAATACAAAACATGAATACATTAAAAGGACGCGATTTTTTAGGCTTAACAGACCTCAGTGCTAGTGACATTCAAGAACTATTGGATAACGCGACTCAGTTAAAAAAAGGTCAGTGGAATCCTAGGTGCAATAAGGTTTTGGGATTATTGTTTTATAAGGCTTCCACACGAACACGGGTCAGTTTTTCCGTAGCTATGTACCAACTAGGCGGTCAGGTGATTGACTTAAATCCCAATGTCACCCAAGTTGGTCGTGGAGAACCAGTAGTAGATACAGCACGAGTCTTAGATCGCTACTTGGATATTCTAGCAATTCGTACCTTTGAACAAAAACAGTTGGAAACCTTTGCGGAATATGCCCAGATTCCAATTATTAATGCTTTGACCGATTGGGAGCATCCCTGTCAGACTTTAGCCGATTTGTTAACGATTCAGGAATGCTTTGGAACACTGGCTGGTTTGACATTAACTTATGTTGGCGACGGTAATAATGTCGCTCATTCACTAATGTTGGGCTGCGCTCTAATGGGAATGAATGTCAGAGTCGCCACACCACCAGCTTATAAACCTGATAGTGCTATTTGTGAGCTTGCCCTGAAAACTGCAGCTAGCCGCACAGAAGTAATGGTTACTGATGATCCAGTAGCTGCTGCTAAGGAAGCTCATGTCATTTATACTGATGTTTGGGCAAGTATGGGTCAAGAAGCTTCAGCTGAGGAGCGAATTCCAATTTTTAAGCCTTATCAAGTTAATCAACAGTTGTTAGACCATGCCGACCCATCAGCAATCGTACTCCACTGTTTACCCGCTCACCGGGAGGAAGAAATTACAGACCAGGTAATCGAAGGCTCGCGATCGCGTGTTTGGGACCAGGCAGAAAACCGTTTACATGCCCAAAAAGCCTTACTGGTCAGTCTTTTGGGCGTTGAGTGAATGGTGAGGGAGTAGGGAGTAGGGAGTAGGGAATAGGGAGTAGGGAATCGGGAATAGGGAATAGGGAATAGGGAATAGGGAATAGGGAATAGGGAATAGGGAA